>DATJVV010000069.1:0-4230 GCA_035501635.1 Solirubrobacteraceae bacterium
GGCAGGCCGAACATCCTCGTGATCGTGGTGGACCAGCTGCGCTACCCGCAGTGGCCGCCCGGCACCCTGGCCGCCTCAGGAGGGTTGCCGCCGAATGTTTCCAGGCTGGGCGAAGAAGGGGTCACATTCGCCCGCCACTACACCGCCTCCAACGACTGCACGCCAGCGCGCGCCACGATGCTCACCGGCCTCTACACCCATCAGACCGGCTGCATGATCACCGGCGGCAGCACCCTGGACCCCGGCTTTCCCACCTGGGGGACGATGCTGCGCGAGCACGGCTACCGCACGCACTGGTACGGCAAGTGGCACCTCACCCACGGCGACAACCACTGGGACGCCGCCACCGGGCCGATCGCGCTCGGCCGCTACGGCTTCGCCGGCGGCACGTTCCCCTCCCCCGACGGCGCCCCCGGCCAGGGCTGGCGCGTGGACCCCGCGATCGCCGCCGACTTCGAACGCTGGGTCGCCCAGGTTGACACGCGCGAGCCGTGGTGCGCGACGGTGTCCTTCGTGAACCCCCACGACATCGCCTGGTGGTACGGCTGGAGCGACCGCGTGCTCGAGGAGGCCCAGGCGCCGAGCGTGGCCACCCAGCTGCCGCCCAACTTCGAGACCCCCGAAGAACTGGCCGGCGCGCGCAAGCCCCGGCTGCAGCTCTCGATGCAGGAAACCGCCGCCGCCTCCTTCGGGCCCGTGCCCTTCACCGGCCCGGGCGTCACCGACGCGTGGCTGCCGTTCCTGGACCTCTACACGAAGCTCCAGCTGGAGGTGGACCGCCACGTGGGCGGCGTGCTCGAAGCCCTCGCCGCCCGTCCCCAGGTGGCCGCCAACACGATCGTGATCTTCACCTCCGACCACGGCGAGTACGGCGGCTCCCACGGCCTGCGTGGGAAGGGAGCGAGCGCCTACGAGGAGGCGATCAGGGTGCCGCTGATCGTCAAGGATCCCCGCGGGCAGCTGGCCGCCGAGACCGACATCCCCCGCGAACAGCTCACCTCCAGCGTGGACCTCGCGCCGCTGCTGCTCACGATCGCCGCCGGCGGCGACCAGTGGCGCGCCCGCCGCCGCTACGCCCACCTCGCCGGTCGCCTGGACGTGGCGCGCATCCTGCGCGACCCCTCCGCCCCCGGGCGCCCCTACGTGCTGCACGCCACCGACGAGATCGTCACGGAGTTCGCCTCCGAGCTCTACTCCGCCCAGGCTCCCCTGCACGTCAGGGCGCTGCGCACCGAGAGCGCCAAGTTCGTCACCTACTCCAACTGGAGCCCCGGCACGATCGCGCTCGAGCGCGCCGGCGAGGAACGTGAGCTCTACGACTACTCCGGCCGGGACGGACGCATGGAGCTTCGCAACAGCGCCGGCGAAAGCCCGCTGGAGCCGGAACTGGGCGGCATGCTGGCCCACGCCCACGCCGCCGAGCTGCGCCAACCGCCGCCCCCGCGCCTGCGGGCCGCGCGCCGGCGGGGCTTTCGCGACTACTTCGCGGTGGCCACCCGCGCGGCGGTGCGCGCCGCCAACCGGCGCGCCGAACACGAACTCGACGCCCTGGAAGAAGTGCCCGCCGGCAGCGCCCGCGCGCGCCGGCACCGCCGCCGGGTCAGGCTTTGACGCTCGGCGAGAGGCCGATCACGGCGCCCGCCCCGTTGAGCGCCTGGGCGGCCACGTAGGCGGGGCCCGCGGGGATTGCGACGGTGGTCTGAAAGCCGCTGCGCGGCGCGCTCGCCACAGGCGCCAGCGAGCTTGGGGAGGCGCCCGCGAGGACCTGCCAGGATGCCACTTCGGTGGCGCCGTTCCAGCTCGCCGACACCGTCAGCCTGCCGCCCCCGCTCGCCCGCGCCGCCACCGCGGGCGGCGTCACGGGATGGCCGCTCCAGGGGGCCAGGTAGGTCCTGAAGTCCTGCACGTTGCGACCGAGGGTCCCGTCCAGCAGCACGTTGCCCGCTTCCCCGAACTCGGTGAAGTTGGGCAGGCCGCCGTAGCCCAGCAGCCAGTTTCCGCCGCCAAGCGAGAGCACGTTGCCCTGGCTGGAGGCGAGCAGCCGTTTGGAGGGATTGGTGAACGCCCGCACGAGGCTCACGCTGTGGGAGGAGGGGTCGGTGCTCAGCAGCAGCCCCCGCGACTGCCTCTCCCTGGGGGGGTCCGAGGCGTTGTCGAACACCGAGATCAGCCCGTTGGGCTGGAACTCGGCGTCGTGCTGCCAGTAGAAGCTCGTGCCCGGCCCGCGATGGAAGCTGGGGCGGCGATCGCCCAGGCGCCAGCGGATGGCGCCGCTGCGGATGTCCACATCGTAGATCGTCCAGCTGTTGCGCGCCGACAGCAGCACGTCTTCGGCGCCGCCGGGGTCCACGGAGTTGATGTGGATGTAGTCCCAGGGGTAATCGCCGCTGGGCAGCGGGTTGTGGGATTCGCCGAGCAGGATGTGCCCGAGGGCGTGCCACTCCCACATCACCAGGCCGGTCTTGATGTCGATCTCCTGCACCACCGAGTCGCTGATCACGCCGTTGCTCGCGCCGTGCGCCGCGGAGAGGTTCATCGCGATCGGGTCGAAGGAGTCGATCCAGGCGGTGCCCTGGGGGGTGAGGCGGATCTCGTGCAGGTCCGCCCGGTAGCCGTTGCCGGCGCGCACCCTGGCCACCGGCCGGTAGGAGCTGTCGTAGATCTCGTCTTCACCCTGGCCGAAGCCCACCCTGAGGATGCGCCCCTGCCACCAGGTGAGCACCGGCTGGCCCTCGTAGCTCTGCACCTGGAAGTTGGTGGCCTCCTCGCCCGCGGGCAGCGGGTGAAACCACACCAGCTGGCCGTTCTGTTCGGTGATCATCGGCCCGGGGGAGCCCTCACCCTGGTAGGGGGCGAGGAACAGGTCGCCGGGGCTCGCGCCCGCCCGGGCGGGCGTGGTGACGGTCACGCTCGAGGGCGTGAGGGTGGGTGCGGAGACGTAGTGCTGGACCGCCCCGGGGTCGCCCGGGTTGTTGGGAAACTCGGCCTGGCTCACGCTCACCTGGTGGGCGATCGTGAAGCTCGTGCTCGCGGGCTGGCTGGGCGTGCCCGCGCCCACGAGGGCGTGCACCGTGACGTGCTCGCCCGCCGCGAACGGGTGGGCGGGCAGGAAGCTCTCGCCGGCGCCCGTCGAGTAGGCCGCCAGTCGCCCCGGGTGCAGGCCGCTGCTCGAGCCCACCACGCGCACGTCCGCCACCCGCGTGCCGGGCGGGCCGAGGAAGCTGATCTGGGTGCCCGGCGAGGCGTCCTCGGTGCCGGGCTGGGGCGAGACCGCCACCGGGTTGGCGGCCGCGAGGCGGATGTCCGCGGCGGGGATCGCGCCGGCTAGGGTGGGCGCGGGAGCGTCCGCGGCGGAGAGCACCGCGTAGCCGCACACCGCGGCGATCGCCAGCGGCGTGACGCCGGCCAGGAGGATCGTGCGCCGGCGCCTCACGCGGTGCTCGCGAACTGTCGGGAGGTTCCGAGCACGCGCCCGTCGCCCGCCAGCGCCTGCACCGTGAAGCTCCCAGCGCCAGCGGGCACGGGGATCGCGGTCTCAAAGCCCGCGCGCGGGGCGTGGGCGAGCACGCGCGCATGACCCGCGCCGGAGCCGCTCGCGGCAGGGCCGGCCGCGAGCACCCGCCAGGAGGCCACGCCGGTGGCGCCGTTCCAGCTCGCGTACACGGTGGTGTGGCCGCCGCTGACGCGCGCGGCGCCCACGGGCGGGGTGAGCGGCAGGCCCACCCACGGCGCCACGGTGGCGCGGTAGGTGAGGTTCGGCCCGGGCAGCTCGCCTTCGAAGAGCAGCCGCCCCGAGGCGCTGTACTCGGAGAAGTAGGGTTCCGAGCCCCAGCCCACGAACACGTCGCCGTTGGCCAGTGGCTGGGTGTCGCCCATGTACTCGGACTCGATGCCGGCGCGCTCGCCGTACTGGGAGAGCATGCGCGCGGTGTGGCTGTGAGCGTCGAGGCTCAGCACCAGCCCGCGGGAGGGGCCGGTGGCCGGCACGTAGGTGCCTCCGCCGGTGAGCTGGCAGCAGTGGTCGTCGAAGACGGTCATCGTGAGGGCGCCGTTCGCGCCGGAGGCCACGCGCGCGTCGTGCTGCCACTGGAATTCGGCGCCGGGGGCGAACCTGAAGTTGGAGTGCTTGCCGCCGATCGTCCACTCGATGGCGCCCGTCCTGATGTTCACGAGATACGCCGCCCAGGTGTTGCGCATCGACACGAGGAACGTTTCCCCGCCCACCAGCTG
>DATJVV010000070.1:0-4960 GCA_035501635.1 Solirubrobacteraceae bacterium
CACGCGCAGGCCTGCTCGCGCCCGTCGGGTCGCAGCAGCTGCGCCCCCGCGCACGCCGCCCCGGGATCGTCCTCCAGCGCCCGATGCAGCGCGAGCGCGGCTCCCGGCCGCAGCTCGGAGTCCTCGTTGAGCAGCAGCGCGTAGCGCCCGCGCGCGCGCGCCAGCAGCTGGGAGTCCGAGAGCGCCTTGCCCTGGCGGCGCTCCAGCGCGATCACCTCGTCCACCGCCGGGTGCTCCCGGGCGGCCGCGGCGGAGCCGTCGCGCGAGGCGTTCTCCAACACCAGCGTCTCGCACGCGAAGGGCAGCGCGTCCCGCTCGCGCGCGATCGCGTCCAGGCCCCGCAGCAGCAGCTCCCGCTGGGAGGTGCTCACGACGCAGAAGCTCAGCTCGACCGGCCCGGGCACCGGCCTATTGTCTCGGGCGGTGCGCGTCCACGTCATCGACCCCTCCGCCTACACCCCTCCCTACGACCACGCCCTGTGCCGCGCCCTCGCCGGCGCGGGCGCCGAGGTGACCCTCCATACCAGCCGCTTCGTCCACGGCGAGGCTCCCGCGCCCGAGGGGTATGAGCGGTGCGAGCGCTTCTATCGCGCCGCCACCGCGCTCACCGCCGGCTCCTCGCGCATGGCCGCCCGGGCCCGCGGGCCGCTGAAGCTCGCCGAGCACGTGCCCGACATGCTGCGCTACCGCGTGGCCGCCCGCGCCGCCGACGTCGTGCACTTCCAGTGGCTGCCCGTGCAGCCCCTCGACGTCCACCTGCTCCCCCGCCGGCGCCCGCGTCTGCTCACCGCCCATGACATCCTGCCCCGCGAACCCCGCCCCGGCCAGCGCGCCGCTCAGCGCCGCCTCTACGAGCGCATGGACGCCGTCGTGGTTCACTCCCACCACGGCCGCGAGCGCCTCACCGGCGAGCTTGGCGTTCCGCCGGAGCGTGTCCACGTGATCCCCCACGGCGTGCTGCGCCCCTGGGAGGGTCCGGGAGAACCTGGCCGCGCGGATGTCTCCGGCGGCCGGTCACGCGTCGCGGAGCCGGCCGCCGCCGAGCCGCGCCTGCCCCCCGAGCTGGCCGGCGCCGGCGACGGGCAGGTGGTCCTGTTCTTCGGCCTGCTGCGCCCCTACAAGGGCATCGAGGACCTGCTCGCGGCGTGGCAGGCGGCCGGCGCGCGGCTGCCGGCCGGGGCGCAGCTGTGGATCGCGGGCATGCCCCGCATGGACGTCGGCCCGCTGCGCGAGGCGGCCGCCCGCGCGGATCGCGCCGGGGCGCCGAGGCGCGTGCGCCTGCTGACGCGCTTCCTCGGCGATGAGGAGATCCACGCGCTGCTGCGCAGGGCCGCGCTGGTGGTGCTCCCCTATCGCGAGATCGAGCAGTCCGGCGCGGCCTTCGCCGCGCTCGGCGCCGGCGCCCCGCTGCTGCTCAGCGACGTGGGCGGCTTTCCCGAGCTCGCCGAGACGGCCGGCGCCCGCACGTTCCCCGCCGGCGATGTGAGCGCGCTCGCCGGGGCGCTCGCCGGGCTGCTGGGCGACCCCGCGGCGCTCGCGGCGATGGCCGGCGCCGCGCGGGCGGCCGCCGCCGGTCCCTACGCCTGGGAGGCCATCGCCCGGCGCACGCTCGCGCTCTACGAGCAGCTTCTGGGGGAGAATCCCGCCCGATGAGAACCGCCCTGGAGATCCTCTTCTGGACCTGCGCCGCCGCGATCGTGTGGACCCAGGTGGGCTACGCGCTCGCGCTGGCCGTCCTGGCCCGCCTGTTCGCCCCCGCCGCTCCCGCTGCTTCCGCGGGCGAGCCACCCTCGCTGTCGCTGATCGTCGCCGCCCACGACGAGCAGGCGGTGATCGCCGCGAAGGTCGCCAACGCGCTCGCCCTGGACTACCCGCGCGAGCGCCTCGAGCTGATCGTCGCCTGCGACGGCTGCGAGGACGCCACCGCCGCGCGCGCCCGGGCGGCCGGCGCGGACCTCGTGCTGGAGCTGCCCCGCGGCGGCAAGATCGCCGCCCAGGACGCCGCCGTGGCCCGCGCGCGCGGCGAGATCGTCGCCTTCTCGGACGCCAACGCCCTCTGGGAGCCCGACGCCGCGCGCGAGCTGGTGGGCGCGTTCGCCGACCCCCACGTGGGCTACGCCTGCGGACAGGTGCGCTTCGGGCGCGCCCAGCCGGCGGGGCACGCAAGCCGGGCGGGAGACCCCGCACAGCCGGCGGGGGAGAGGGCCGAGGCGGGGAGTGGGGGGGAGGCGCCCAACCAGGAGGGCGTGTACTGGCGCTACGAGCTGGCGGTGCGCGGCTACGAGTCGCGGCTGTGCTCGGTGACGGCTGGCAACGGCGCGATCTACGCCACCCGCGCGAGCTCCTACATCGTCGTGGACCCGATCATGGGCCACGACCTCTCGCTGCCCTTCAACATGGTCAAGCGGGGGCTGCGGGCTGTGTACGTGCCGAGCGCCCGCGCGCGCGAGCTGATGGTTCCCTCGCTGAGCGGCGAGTTCGCCCGCAAGCGGCGCATGATGAGCCACACCTGGCCGATCCTGCTGCGCGGCGGCATGCTCTCCCCCCGCGGCTATCCGCCCCTGTATGCGCTGATGATCTTCTCCCACCGCCTGCTGCGCTACGCCACGCCTCTGCTGCACGCGCTGGCCCTGGCCGCGAACGTCGCGCTGCTGGCGCTGGGCGCGGGAAGCATGTACGCGCTCACGCTCGCCCTGCAGCTCGCCCTGCTGGGCGCCGCGCTGCTCGCCGGCGTTCTGCGCGCCCGGCCGCTGCTGCTCGCCCGCTACTACGTGCTCGCCACCGCCTCCCCCGCCGCCGGCCTGTGGGACTGGCTGCGTCACGGCACGAGCGCCTCCTGGGAGGCGGCGCAGGGGACCCGCTGATGCGCCGGGCGATCGACATCCTGGTCTCGGGCGCCGGCCTGGCGCTCGCGGCGCCGCTGCTGGCGCTGGCCGCGCTGGCCATTCGCCTGGAGAGCCCCGGCCCGGCGATCTACCGCCAGCGCCGCGCGGGTCTTCACGGGCGGCCCTTCGACGTGCTCAAGCTGCGCACGATGGTGGACGGCGCCGAGCACCTCGGTGCGGGCCTCGCGATCGACGCCGGCGACGCGCGCATCACCCGTGTGGGCGCCCTGCTGCGCCGCACCTCCCTGGACGAGTTGCCCAACCTCGTCAACGTGCTGCGCGGCGAGATGTCCCTGATCGGCCCCCGCCCCACGCTGCCCGCGCAGGTGGCGCGCTACACCCCCCGCCAGCGCGGGCGCCTGGCCGTCAAGCCGGGCCTCACCGGCTGGGCGCAGGTCAACGGCCGCGCCTCGCTGCCCTGGTCGGAGCGCATCGAGCTCGACCTCTACTACATCGAACACCGCTCCCTGGCCCTGGATCTGCGGATCCTCGCCCGCACCCCCGCGCAGGTGCTCGGCGGCGCGGGCCTTTACAAGGGCGCCGGCGGCGGCTGGGAGGGCGAGCTGTGAGCCCCCCCGCGATCCTGCTCACCGGCGCGGGCAAGCGCTATGACATCGTCTCCTGCTTCGCCGCCCTGACGAAGACGATCGTCGCCGACCCAAACCCGCTCGCGCCCGCCCAGTACGCCGCCCACGAGCGCTTCGCGCCGCCGCTGATCGAGGACGCGGGATACGTGCCCGCGCTGGAGCGCATCTGCGCCGAGCACGGCGTCGGCGCGGTGCTGCCGCTCACCGACCTCGACATCGAGGTGCTCGCGCGGGCGCGCGAGGCGGGGCGCCTGCCGGCGCTCGTGCCCTCCGCCGAGGTCGCCCGGGCCACCTACGACAAGTACGAGACCCACCTGCTGCTCGGCCGCCTGGGCCTGCCCTCGCCGCCCACCGTCCTGCCCGACGGCCCCCCCGGCGAGCTCGAGAGCATGCGCTACCCCGTGATGGTCAAGCCCCGCAGAGGCTCCGGCGCGCGCTCCATCCACCTCGCCCACGACCCCGAGCAGGCCCGCTTCTTCGTCTCCTATGTGGCCGAGCCGACGATGGTGCAGTGCGCGATGGGCGGCCCCGAGCTCTCGATCGACTGCCTCGGCGATCTGGAGGGCCGCTGCCTGAACGCGATCCCCCGCACGATGCTCGAGTCCCGCGGCGGCGAGTCGATCAAGGGGGCCGTCGTGCGCGACGAGGAGCTGATCGAGCTCGGCCGCACAGCGATGGAGGCCCTGGCGGTGCGCGGACCCGCGACGATCCAGGTCTTTCGCGATCCTGAGCTCGGCGTGGCGATCACCGACGTGAACACCCGCTTCGGCGGCGCCTTCCCCGCTCCCACCTACGCCGCCCGCCCGGGGCGCACCTACCCCGAGCTGATCGTCAGGCTGGCCGCCGGCGAGCCCGTGCGCCCGCACGTCGGCGACTTCCGGGAGGGCCGCGCCTTCATCCGCTACTACTGGCAGCTCGAGCTCGATGAGCGCATGCGCCCCACCGGCCGCGAGCTCACACCCGGCGGGCCGCCCGCCCCGCGATGTAACAATTGAGGCCGTGTCCGTGCCGACCGAGACCCGCGCGAGCGCCGAGGCGCAATCCGCCCCGGACACGCACGGCCCCCAGGCGAGCGGCGCCCCCGCGGCCAGCTGCCGCAACTGCGGCGCACCGATGCAGCCCGGCCAGGACTGGTGCCTGAGCTGCGGCGCGGGCGCCCCCGGCAGCCTCGAGTCCGGCGGTCCCGGCTGGCGCTCGGCGACCACGCTGCTGATCGCCACCGCCGTGCTCGTGCTCGGCGCCGGCGCCGCGGCCTACGCCGCGCTGAACAAGAGCGCGCCGCCCAAGCCGCCCCTGCACGTGATCACCGTCGCGCAGGCCCCCACCACGGCCACCGCGCCGGCGACCACCGCGCCTCCCGCCAGCACGCCTCCAACCAGCACCCCGACCCCCGCCCCCACCGGCGGATCGAGCGCGCCCGGCGCCGTCAAACCGCTCGCCCCGAACGCCAACCCGCCGAAAATCCCCACCACCGCCCCCATCCCCAAA
>DATJVV010000071.1:0-9017 GCA_035501635.1 Solirubrobacteraceae bacterium
GCCCAGACTCGAACACCAAACGCGTCCCGCGGTCCAACAACTCCTTCGAATACTTCCTCGCATGTGCCATGAGCCGAGACTTCTCCCTCCGCCAGGCAAACCCTGGCCTCGAAGTCTCCGCCAAACACAGGATGGCTCACCCGATTTTCGGGGCCGGGGTTCGTACATCGAGCAAATGGCGGAGAGGGGGGGATTCGAACCCCCGAACGAGGTCAACCCCCGTTACGCGATTTCCAGTCGCGCCCGTTCAACCGCTCCGGCACCTCTCCCTGGGCTCTGCGAGGGAGCCATCCTAGGCTAGAGCACCCGCGGCGTGGACGCGGGGCCGCGAGGAGGAGGAGCGGGGCGGGGGGGCGGCGCCGCGCCCTACGACACCGGCGCCCCCGGCGCTGCTAGGCTGCGGCGCGCAATGCTTCCGCTGCTGGCATCCAACCAGGCGTTCGCCAAGGACGTGGGCCTGATCGTCACGTTCATCGGCATCGGCATCCTGGTGAACTTCATCGTGGTGATCATCCTCGCGCAGGTGCGGGGCGAGCACCAGCAGAACCGCCGGCGGGCGGCAGAGCGCCGCGACGCCTAGCGTCCCGCGGGCGCGCCGCTCAGATGATGTAGACGGGGGTGCCCACGGGGGTGCGGCCGTAGAGGTCGATGACGTCGGGGATGCGCATGCGCACGCAGCCGTGGGAGGCGTCGTGGCCGATGGAGGCGTACTCGCTGGGGGCGATGCCGTGGATGCCAGCGCCGCCGTCGAAGGACATGAAGCGGGCCTTGAGGGGGTCCTCGGGGCCGGGCGGGATGGTCTTGCCGGCGAGGGCGCCGGCCCAGGCTTTGTCGGGCACGATCCAGGGCGGGTTCACCTGCTTCCACTGGACGTGGTAGAGGCCGGGGGGTGTTTCCAGGCCCTGCATGCCCACGGCGATGGGGTAGGTCCTGGCGAGGCGCAGGTGTTCGTAGAGGCGCAGGGTGAAGCTGGCGCGGTCCACGACGATGTAGGCGGGGTACCGGCCGGCGAGCTGGGCGGTGGTGACCTTCGGGGCGACGGTGCGGGTGGGCACGGTGAGGACGCGGCGGGGGCTGGCGCCGGTGAGGGCGTACTCGATCTCGCGCCCGAGCCTGCCTTCAACGGCCGTGCCGTCGCTGGCGGGCACCTGGGTGAGGCCGGCGGCGCTGGCGTTGACGGTGGCGTCGCGGGCGGGCCGTTCCACGGCGTCCCTGATCTCGGCGGTGAGTTCGCGCACCGCGGCGTGGGAGTAGGTGACCCGCAGGGGAACGTCCCGTTGGAGGCTTCCGCCGGAGAGCTCGCGCAGGGCGCGGGAGATGAAGGAGCCTTCGCGGCTCACCGCCAGCGCCCTAGCGACGGTGGCGGCCACGTTGGCGCTTACGCGCGCCTGCTGGGGTCCGAGGGTCCAGCTCTGGCTGGCGTCCCGCACCACCACGGGCCGCAGCAGGGGGTCGAGCGCGGCGTGGCTCACCTTCGCGCGGGCCCGGGCCTCGTCGAGGCCGCCGATGGCGATCCCGTCGATGGTCACGCCGCGGGCGATGGTGTGGCGGTGGGAGCGGTCGTAGAGGTAGGCGGCGGCGAGCAGGGCGAGCAGGAGCAGGCAGGCCATCGCGCCCGCCACCGCGAGCGCGGGCAGGCCGCGGCGGCGCGGCGCCTGCCTCAGCCCGGCTCGGGAATCATCTCGATCGCGCCGCACGGGCACTCCTGGGCGCAGAGACCACAGCCCTTACAGTAGTCGTAGTCGAAGTCGTAACGCTGGCCTTCGCCGAGCTTGAGCACGGCGTTGTCGGGGCAGACGCCGTAGCAGTTGTCGCATTCGAAGCAGTTGCCGCAGGAGAGGCAGCGGCGGGCCTCGAAGAGGGCGTTGTTCTCGTCCAGCCCGAGCTGGACCTCATCGAAGGTGGACTGGCGGCGGATCTCGCTCAGGCGGGGGGCCACCGTCTTTGGGGCGTCGGCGTAGTACCAGGTGTTGAGCAACTCGAAGCCGGCGAGCTCGCGCTGGGGCTGGTGGGCGAGCGTGCGCCCGCGCAGCCAGGCGTCGATGCCGCGGGCGGCGCGCTTGCCGTGGCCGACGCCGACCGTGACGGAGCGCTCGGCGGGCACCATGTCGCCGCCGGCGAAGATGCCGGGGTGGCCGGTCATCATCAGGCCGTCCACCTGCACGACGCCGTCCTCGATGACCAGGTCGGGCACGTCGGCGAGCAGCCCGAGGTCTGCTTCCTGGCCGAGGGCCAGCACCAGCGAGTCGGCGGCCAGCTGCTCGAGCTCGCCGGTGGGCTGGGGAAAGCCGGACTCGTCGAGCTCCATGCGCTCGAGCACGAGGGTCCCCTCGCTGACGTGGTGGACGGTGGAGAGCCAGCGCATGTGCACGCCCTCCTGGAGCGCGTCGCGCACCTCCTCGTCGTGGGCGGGCATGCGCTCGCGGGTGCGGCGGTAGACGACGATGGCGTCGCTGGCGCCCAGGCGGCGGGCGGTGCGGGCGGTGTCCATGGCGGTGTCCCCGCCGCCGTAGACGGCCACGCGGCGGCCGAGCAGCGGACGCTGCCCCTCCTCCAGGCCGCGCAGCAGGGAGACGGCGTCGAGGATGTGGGCGGCCTCGCCGGCGGGGATGTAGGCGCGGCGGCCGATGTGGGCGCCGACCGCCAGGAAGGCGGCGTGAAAGCCGCCCTGCGCCATGCTCTGGCGGATGTCGCTGACCTTGCGCTCGCGCTCGATGCGCACGCCGAGGGCCTCGATGCGGGCGATCTCGGCGTCGAGGATCTCCCGGGGCAGGCGATAGGAGGGGATGCCGTAGCGCATCATGCCGCCGGGCTGGGCGGCAGCGTCGTGGATCACGGCCTCGTGGCCGAGCAGCGTGAGGTGGTAGGCGGCGGAGAGGCCGCAGGGGCCGGCGCCCACCACGAGCACGCGCCTGCCCGAGCGCTCGCGCGGCGGCGGCGCGGGGGCCCAGGCGTGGCTGATGGCCTGATCGCCCAGGAAGCGCTCCACGGCGTTGATGCCCACGGCCTCGTCGAGCTTGGCGCGGTTGCACACCGACGTGCAGGGGTGGTAGCAGGCGCGGCCCATCACTGCGGGCAGGGGGTTCTCGCGCATGATCAGCCGCCAGGCGGCCTCGTAGTCGCCCTCCTCGGCGAGGTAGAGCCAGCCCTGGACGTCCTCGCCGGCGGGGCAAGCGCCGTTGCAGGGGGCGAGGCGATCCACGTAGAGGGGGCGCTCGTCGCGCCAGGCGCCGGTCTTGTTGGCGAGGCTGGAGCCGACGTCGAGGGTGATGGCGAAGGGCTTGTCCATCACAGGAGCCCGAAGCGGGCGATGTTGCGATCGGCGGCGGCCTGCAGGCGGGCGAGGACCTCCTCGCGGCGGCGGGGCTCGAACAGGTGGCGGTAGCGGCCCTGGAGCTTGAGGTAGTCCTCCACGGGCACCTGGCGGCGGATCTTGGTGACGGCGCTGACCTCACCGTGCTCGGCCTCGAAGACGGGGAACAGGCCGCTCTCTTTGGCCAGGCGGGCCACCTTCACGCTGTCGGCGGCCTCACAGCTCCAGCCCAGGGGGCAGGTGACGAGGATGTGCAGGTAGCGGGCTCCCCGCAGCTCCATCGCCCGGGCCACCTTGGCCTCGATGTCGCGCAGATCCGCGACGGTGGCGGTGGCCACGTAGGGGATCTCATGGGCCATCGCGATCAGCGGCACGTTCTTGCCCTGGCCGAAGACGTTGCCAGGCTCCTCGCCCACCGCCTGGGTGGTCATCGTCTTTGCCGCCGGAGGCGTGGAGCCCGAGCGCTGCACGCCCGTGTTCATGTAGGCCTCGTTGTCGTAGCAGACGTAGAGCACGTCGTCGCCGCGCTCGAACATGCCCGAGAGGCAGGCCATGCCGATGTCCACGGTGCCGCCGTCGCCGCCCTGGCCGATCACGCGGATGTCCTCGCGTCCCTTGGCCTTCAGCGCCGCGGCGATGCCGCTGGCGACGGCGGGGGCGTTGCCGAACAGGGAGTGCAGCCAGGGCAGCTGCCAGGAGCTCTCGGGGTAGGGGGTGGAGAAGACCTCCAGGCAGCCGGTGGCGTTGGCGGCGATGAGGCGGCCCTCGGTGGCGCGCATGGCGGCGTCCAGCGCGTAGCGGGCGCCGAGCGCCTCGCCGCATCCCTGGCAGGCGCGGTGGCCCTTGGTGATGGCGTTGCCGCGGTTGGGGTCGGCCTGCACTGAGCGAAGCGCGGGGTCGAGCAGGCGGTTGCCGGCCGCGAAGCTGCCCACTTGGTAGAACTTGATCGGCCTCACCGCCATCGTCGGCTCCTCGCTCGCGCCGGCCTCAGACCGGGCCGGCGGCGACGACGCCGATGTCGCGAAGCATGTTCTCGGCGTGGGGCCCGGAGCGGCGCTTGGCGCGGGTGCGCTGAAGCTCGCGCTCCACCAGCTCGTGGTCGAGGTCGAGGAAGGTCATCGGCTCGAGGCGCTCGGCGTCGGCGTCGCGCAGCAGCTCGCACAGGGAGGCCATGGTGATCGGCCGCCCGCCGAGGCCCGCGATGACCGTGTGCACGTGGGTATCGCAGCCGGCGATGGCGATACGCACGTTCTGGGAGACGATCCCGCCGATGCCCAGCGCGAGGGCCTTCTCGAGCACCACCACCCGTTTGGCGCCCTGCAGCGCCGCGCGCAGCTCGGCCAGGGGGAAGGGCCGGAAGGTGCGCAGCGAGACCGCCCCCACGCTCACACCTTTCTCGCGCAGCTCCTCCACGGCGTCCTCGATGGTGCCGAGCACCGAGCCCAGCGCCACGATCACCGTCTCCGCGCCGTCGGCCTCGTAGGAGCGCACGAGCGCCCCCTGCTCGCGCCCGAGCGCCTCCCCCAGCTCGAAGGCGAGCGCGGGAATCAGATCGAGGGCCTGCATCTGCTTGAGGTGGGCGAGGTACTTGACCTCCATAAAGGCCTCGGGGCCCACCATGGCGCCGATCGTGATGGGCTCATCGGGGTCGAGCACCTGGCGGGGCTCGTAGGGGGGCAGGAAGCGGGCCACCTGCTCGGGGCTGGGCACGTCCACGCGCTCGTAGGCGTGGGTGAGGACGAAGCCGTCCATGCAGACCATCACCGGCAGGGAGAGCTCCTCGGCGAGGCGGAAGGCGAGCACGTGGGTGTCGGCGGCCTGCTGGTTTGACTCCACGAACAGCTGGATCCAGCCGCAGTCGCGTTGGGACATGGAGTCGGAGTGGTCGTTCCAGATGTTGATGGGGGCGCCGATGGCGCGGTTGGCGAGGGTCATCACGATGGGCAGGCCCAGGCCGGAGGCGTTGTAGAGGGCCTCGGCCATGTAGAGCAGGCCCTGGCTGGCGGTGGCGGTGTAGGTGCGGGCGCCGGTGGCGGAGGCGCCGATGGCCACGGACATGGCGGCGTACTCGGACTCCACGTTCACGAACTGGCAGCTGCCGAGCTCGCCGGCCTTCACGATCGCCGAGAGGGCCTCCACGATGTGGGTCTGGGGGGAGATGGGATAGGCGGGGATCACCTCGGGGCGGCAGCTGGCGACCGCGCGGGCCACCGCCTGGGAGCCCTCGATCTGCTCAAGCATTGCTCGGCGTCCCGCGCGCGCGGGCGCGCGCGCGCGCGGGCCCCCCGTTCGCGAACGTTCTTCTCGCGCCGGACGGCGCCTGGAGCGGCGGCGGACTCACCCGCTCGAAGCAGACGCGGGCGGCCTGCGCGTTGGGGCCGGCGCGGCCGCGGCCGCCGAAGCGCTGCTCGATGGCGCCGATGAGGGAGTCGAGGGTGACCACGCCGGTGAGGGCGGCGAGGCCGCCGAGGAGGGCGGCGTTGGGACGGGCGCCGGGGTGCTCGCGGGCGATGTCCGAGGCGGGGACGCAGCGCAGGCGCTCGGCGCGAAAGGCGCGGGCCCACTCCTCCAGGCCGAGCTCGGCGAAGGGACGGGCGGAGTTGATGAGCACGTAGCCCTCGGGGCGCAGGCCGGCGAAGACGTCGACGTGGTGCAGCAGGGTGGCGTCCTGGACGACGAGGGCGTCGGGGGCGACGACGGGTTCGCGGGTGCGGATCTCGCGGTCGTCGACGCGGCAGAAGGAGGTGACGGGGGCGCCGGTGCGCTCGGAGCCGAAGCTGGGGAAGGCCTGGGCGTGCTTGCCGTCGGCGAAGGCGGCGAGGGAGAGGAGCTCGGCGGCGGTGACCACGCCCTGGCCGCCGCGGCCGTGGATGCGGATCTGGAACATCGCTACCCCCGGCCCTCCACGGGGCGAGCGGGCGCTGGCGAGCCGGCAGCGGGAGCGGGCGAGCGGGTGACGAAATGGGCGTCGGGGGGCGAGAGGGAGAAGCCCTCGGCGGGGCCGGGGCGGAGGTCGAGCAGGAACGAGGGACTGCCCCAGCGGCGGTACTGGTCGGCGTCGACGTAGAAGGGGGCGCCGGCGAGCTCGCCGAGCAGCAGGTCGTTGGGCCCGGCGGGAAGCTCGTCGCGGCAGAGGCACATGGGCAGGCTGCCGTCGCAGCAGCCGCCGGACTGGAAGAAGACGAGGGGGCCGCGGGCGGCGGCGAGGTCGGCGATGGCGGCGAGGGCGGCGTCGGTGGCGGAGAGCGCGGGCGGCTGGGGTGTCTCTGAGGGCTCGGACACCTCGGGCGTGGCGGGCGACTGGGGCGTGGCGGACACCTCGGGATCGCCTGGTGGTGGGAGGGAGGGGCCTGACATGGCTCTAGAGAGGACTCCACCACCACGGGGGAGGGGGTTCATCCGTGCAAACCCACAGGGCCCGTTCGGCGTTCCCGCGCGGGGCGGGAGGACCTGATAAACCACCTGTTCCAGCGGAAAGGAGGCGAAGGCCCATGTGCCTCGCGATTCCCGGCCAGATCGTCGAGATGGTCGACGAGGAGGATCAGCTCGCGCGCGTGGAGGTGGCGGGGGTGAGGCGCACGGTGAACGTGGGCCTGCTGGAGAAGGAGGGCGGGGGCTCGCTGGAGGGGGAGTGGGTGCTGATCCACGTGGGGTTCGCGCTGTCGCGGATCGACGAGGAGGAGGCGCTGGCGACGCTGGGGCTGCTGGAGCGGATGGGGGCGGAGTACGAACAGGAGCTCAGGGAGCTGGCGCAAGAGCCGGCGGGAGAGGCGGCCGGATGAGGTTCGCGCACGAGTTCCGGGACCCGCGGCTGGGGCGGACGCTGGCGCGGGAGATCGCGGCGCTGGCGGCACGGGCAAGATCGCGGACAAGCTCGGGGGCGGGGAGCGGGGAGAGTAGCGAGCGGGCGCTGAAGGTGATGGAGATCTGCGGGGGGCACACGCACACGATCTACCGGTACGCGATCGACGAGCTGCTGCCGGAGGGGGTGGAGTTCGTGCACGGGCCGGGATGCCCGGTGTGCGTGCTGCCGATGGGGAGGGTGGACGACGCGATCGAGCTCGCCCGGCGTCCGGAGGTGACGCTGGCGTGCTTCGGGGACATGATGCGTGTGCCGGGCTCGGAGGGGAGCCTGCTGGAGGCCAAGGCGGGGGGGGCGGACGTGCGGATGGTGTACTCGCCGCTTGACGCGCTGAAGCTGGCGAAGAGCAAGCCGGAGCGGGAGGTGGTGTTCCTGGCGATCGGCTTCGAGACGACGGCGCCCTCGACGGCGCTGACGCTGCGAAAGGCGCGGGCGGAGGGGGTGAGGAACTTCAGCTGCATGTGCAACCACGTGACGATCGAACCGCCGCTGCGGGCGCTGCTGGACTCGCCGGAGCTGGAGCTGGACGGGTTCGTGGGGCCGGGGCACGTGTCGACGGTGGTGGGGTTGCAGCCGTTTCGGTTCATCCCCGAGGAGTACGGCAAGCCGGTGGTGGTGTCGGGGTTCGAGCCGGTGGACGTGCTGCAGTCGATCGAGATGCTGCTGAGACAGCTCGCGGAGGGAAGGTGCGAGGTGGAGAACCAGTACAGGCGGGTGGCGGCGAGCGAGGGCAACTGGGTGGCGGTGGCGGCGATGGAGGAGGTGTTCACGCTGCGGGAGCGCTTCGAGTGGCGGGGGCTGGGGACGATCGAGGCGAGCGGGCTGGCGATCAACGAGGAGTACGGGGAGCTGGACGCGGAGCGGCGGTTCGGCGTGCGCGGAGCGCGGGTGGAGGACCCCCAGGCGTGCCAGTGCGGGGAAGTGCTCAAGGGGGTGATCAAGCCGTGGGAGTGCCGGGTGTTCGGCACGGCGTGCACGCCCGAGCGGCCGATCGGCACCTGCATGGTGTCTCCGGAGGGGGCGTGCGCGGCGTACTACAACTACGGGCGGCACACGCGGGTGGGAGCGTGAGCGGGCGAAGCGAGGAGCGGACGATGAAGATCATCGAGGCGGCGCGGGCCAAGCCCGGGCGGTTTCGGGACGAGCGGATCACGATGGCGCACGGGGCGGGGGGTAAGGCGTCGCAATCGCTGATCGAGGGGCTGCTGGCGCCGGCGCTGGCGGGGGAGGCGCTGGAGCTGCTGGGGGACGCGGGGATCGTGCCGGCGGCGGAGGGCGGAGGGTTCGCCGGTGGGGCCCCCGGCCCCGGGGGCATGGATCTTGCGTTGAGCACGGACAGCTTCGTGGTGAAGCCGATCCGCTTCCCGGGGGGAACGCTGGGGGAGCTGGCGGTGAACGGGACGGTGAACGACCTGGCGGTGTGCGGGGCGAGACCGCTGGCGCTGACGCTGTCGCTGGTGCTGGAGGAGGGGCTGGGGGCGGATGAGCTGAGCGAGCAGGTGGAGGCGATCGCGGCGGCGGCGCGGGCGGCGGCGGTGGAGGTGGTGGCGGGAGACACGAAGGTGGTGGAGCGGGGGCGGGCGGAGAAGCTGTACGCGTGCACGACGGGGCTGGGGGCGGTGGACGGGCGGGCGCGGCTGTCCCCGAGGGGGCTGGCGGCGGGGGATCGGATCCTGCTGTCGGGGCCGATCGGGGCGCACGGGATGGCGGTGATGCTGGCGCGGGGGGAGTTCGAGTTGGACGCGGAGATCGAGTCGGACACGTGCTCGCTGTGGCCGGCGGCGGGGGCGCTGCTGGAGGCGGCGGGGGGTGAGCTTCACTGCATGCGGGACGCGACGCGGG
>DATJVV010000072.1:0-2376 GCA_035501635.1 Solirubrobacteraceae bacterium
AGGCCGCACGGGTGGCGGACCGCACGGCGTTCATGCTCGACGGCCGGCTCGTGGAGGTGGGGGCCACCGAGGAGATCTTCACGACGCCCGGCGACCCGAGGACGGAGGAATATGTCACCGGCAAGTTCGGCTGAGCCGCCCGCGGGCGCGCCCGAGGAGCGCGGGGGCGAGCGCGAGGAGGTGCTCTACCCGCCGGCTCCCGAGCGGGCGGGCGGCGAGGAGCAGAGCCAGGGGCGCCTTCACTTCGCCCGCCAGCTGCTCGAGCTGCAGGATCGCGCCCTGGGCGGCCTGGACATCGTGGTGGAGCAGCTCGACCGGGTGCTGGAGGCTCTGGCCCACCAGGACGTGGAGCTCGCGCAGATGGTGATCGCCGACGACGACCGCCTGGACGGCCGCTACCTGGAAGTGCACCAGGGGATCCTCTCGCTGCTGGCGCTCCAAGCGCCGGTGGCGGGGGACCTGCGGCTGGTGGCGGCGCTGTTGCACGTGATCATGCGGGTGGAGCGGATGGGCGATCAGTGCGTGAACATCGCCAAGCTGATCCCCCTCTCCGGCCACGAGCCGCCGGTGCGCCGGGAGGTGCTCGAGGCGCTCGCCAAAATGGGCGCGCAGGCGCGCTCGGAGGTGGTGCAGTGCCGGGCGGCGTTCGCCGGACGTGACGTGGAACTGGCCGAGGACCTGGTGCGCCAGGACCGGGAGATCAACCGCCTGAACCGGGAGATCTTCCGCATGGCGATCGAGATCGGCGAGGACCCCGACACGCGGGAGTGGGCGATGCACATGATCCTCGTGGCGCGCGCCCTGGAGCGGATCGGGGACAACGCGGTGGACGTGGGCGAGCAGGTGGCGTTCGTGGTGACGGGCCTGTTCCGGGAGTTCTCGGACTCCTCCCACGCCGCCTGATGCCAGTCTCGCGTGCCGCGTCTCGCGCGTGCGTGCGCGCCCGCGCGGGGCACCCGAAAGACAGCGGCCCACATGCGGCCCCGGGCGCGAGGACCCCGCAATTAGCGGCTTTCGCTTGTGAAGATCCTGTTACCGGAGGGAGGTGCGCTGGCGCGGGTCCGGTCGTTCCCCTACACTCCGCGACGATGACGGAAAGCATCCGCGCCACGGAGGAGGCGGCCCCGTCCAGCGGCCGTGGCGGAAGCTCGCTGAGAGTTGCGGTGCTCGATCGCGACACCGGGTTCATCCAGGTGCTCAACAAGCGGCTGGATCGTCTGGGCTGGGAGCACCGTGTGCTGGCGGGCCCCGTGCCGCCCGACGCGATCGCCTCGATGCGCCTCAGCGCGATCGTGGTGGACCTCACCGTGCTGGCGCCCCAGGCGTGGGAGTGGCTGGAGCGCCTCTGCGGGGCGCTGCCCCAGCTCGGGGTGATCGTGTGCACGGGTCCCTCGACGGTGGCGCAGCGGGTGCGGGGGCTGCGGATGGGGGCCGACGACTGGATCACCAAGCCGTGCCACCCAGAGGAGGTGATCGCGCGTGTGGAGGGCGTGACGCGGCGGCGGCGGCGCTCGACCGCGCGGGCGGAGGTCAAGCCGCTGGTGGCGGGGGAGGTGGAGATTCGCACCGATCACTTCCAGGCGTTCGTGTCCGGGCGCAGCCTCGAGCTGACCAGGCGGGAGTTCGAGCTGATCGAGCTGCTCGCGGCGGCCGAGGGCCGGGTGCTGGAGCGGGAGGAGATCTACTCGCGGCTGTGGGGCTACGCGATGGTGCGGGGAGATCGCTCCGTGGACGTGTTCGTGCGCAAGCTGCGCCAGAAGCTCGAGAAGGCCTCGCCGCAATGGCGCTACATCCACACGCATTTCGGCATCGGCTACCGCTTCGCGGCCGAGTGCCTGGACGCGGGCGCGGTGGACGTGCCCGCGTCAGTCCCGGTCGACTGGAGGGCACACGCTCCGGAGGAGCGGGTCGGCGACGAGGGCCAGCTCGCGGGGTCGCAGCAGGACCGCGAGCTCGCCGCGCGAGCTATCTAGGCGCAGCACCGCCAGACCGCCCTTCTTGAGGTCGATGCGCCCGCCGGCGAGTTCGGCGACGAGGGTGGAGAGGTGGGGCTCATGGCCCACGAGCAGCAGGCGGCCGTCCTGGGCTGGCACCTCGCGCAGGGTTGCGAGGGCCTGGGCGGCGTCGAAGGGGCCCGCGAGGAGGGGATGCTCGCGCATGAGCGCGCGTTGCTGAGCGCTCCAGCCCTCCGCGGCCAGCCTGGCGGTGGCGGCGGCGCGCTCCTTGGGGCTGTAGAGGACGGCGTCGAAGGCGACGGCCAGGCGGGAGATGGCGACGCCGGCGGCGCGGGCCTGGTGCTCGCCGCGAGGGGTGAGCATGCGCTGGGCGTCCGCGCGCGTCCCGTGCGGCTCGGCCTCGGCGTGACGTAGTAGCCAG
>DATJVV010000073.1:0-2191 GCA_035501635.1 Solirubrobacteraceae bacterium
ATCACGCTGAAGAACTCCGGCGCCGTCGCCAGATAGAACGCCCGGTTCAAACGCTCCCCCGCCCCCTCGTCGAAGCCGTCCAGCACCCCCCCGAGCGTTCCGTATGCCGCCGGCTCGTCGAAGGTGCCCGCCACGTACCTCACGTGCTCCAGCAGGCTCCTCAGCACCTCCTCGTCGGGGCTCCGCCGCGAGAACGACCTGATCGCCTGCTCGCACTCCCTCCGGTAGTCCTCGTCCCTCTGCTCCCGCCGCGACACCCCCACCAGGTGGAAGTGCTCGGGCAGCGCCCCCTCGTGCGCCAGGTTGTACAGCGCCGGCAGCAGTTTCCGCCGCGCCAAATCCCCCGTGGCCCCGAAGATCACCAGCGCGCTCGCCGCCACCGGCTGGCGCTCCAGGCCCGCCGTCAGGGGATTCTCGGCCTCCACCGTCGCCGCCCGCGGGTTCACGCCCACGATCGTAGTGCCAAGCCGTCCGCGACCGCCCGCCCGTCGGTTACGATCCGCCCCCGTGAACCCCAAGCCGCCCCGGGCACTCAAGCAACGCCTCAACGGGCTCTGGCTCTTCAGTCCCGAACGCCTCTGGCGGCTCTCCATTCGCCTTGCCCGCTCCGGCCACACCACCCTCGCGTTCACCGTCAAGCAGCTCAACACCCTCATCTACCACAACTCCCTGGCCCCCGGAGCCATCGTGGGCCCCGGGGTGTATCTGGGCCACAACAGCCTCGGCGTGGTCGTCAGCCCCAACGTGGTCATCGGCAGCAACGTCGTCATCTGGCAGAACGCCACCCTCACCGCCGGCCGCCGCCGCCACGGCGAACCTCCCCACGCCCCCCCACCGAAGATCGTGGTGGGCGACCACGTGAAGATCGGCGCCAACGCCGTCGTCATCGCCCCTCGCGGACGCTCCCTGCACATCGGCCGCGGCGCCCGCATCGGCGCCGGCACCGTGGTCACCGAAGACGTCCCTCCTCGCGCCACCGTCGTCGGTCAGCCGCCACGCATCCTGCTCGCGCGCGAGGATGCCGAGCCCCACACTCCGGAGCCACACCCAACCGACCTGAAGGGGGACAGTTGAACAGCCATCCCAGCGAGACACCGTCGGACCGTCAGCTCCCAGACCGCAACCTAGCCCTGGAGCTCGTCCGCGTCACCGAGGCCGCCGCCCTCGCCGCCGCCCCCCTCGTCGGCCGCGGCGACAAGCAGGCCGCCGACCAGGCCGCCGTGGACGGCATGCGCTACATGCTCCACTCCGTCCCCATGGACGGCATCGTCGTCATCGGCGAGGGCGAGAAGGACGAGGCCCCCATGCTCTACAACGGCGAGCAAATCGGCGACGGCACCTCCCCCAAGGTCGACATCGCCGTCGATCCCCTCGAGGGCACCACCCTCGCCGCCCACGGCATGCCCTCCGCGCTCGCCGTCATCGCCCTCTCCGCCCGCGGCACCATGTTCGACCCCGGCCCCTGCGTATACATGGAGAAGATCGCCGGCTCCCCCGAGATCGCCGACCTGCTCGATCTCGACCGCCCCCTCGGCCACACCGTCCAGCTCATCGCCCAGCGCAAGGCCACCCCCGTCAGCGACGTCATGGTCGTCGTCCTCGACCGCCCCCGCCACGAGCAGGGCATCCGCGCCATCCGCCAGGCCGGCGCCCGCGTGCGCCTCATCCCCCACGGCGACGTCTCCGCCGCCCTCCTCGCCGTCACCCACCGCTCCCCCGTGGACCTCCTCTGGGGCATCGGCGGCACCCCCGAGGGCGTCATCTCCGCCGCCGCCGTCAAGTGCCTCGGCGGCCAGCTCCTGGGACGCCTCTGGCCTCGCGACGAGCAGGAGCGCCAGGCCTCCATCGACGCCGGCTACGACCTCACCCGCATCCTCACCCGCGACGACCTCGTATCCGGCGAGGACGTCTTCTTCTCCGCCACCGGCGTCACCGACGGCGACGTCCTGCAGGGCGTCCGCTACCCCACCGCCGGCGGCGCCACCACCGAATCCCTCGTCACCCGCTCCCGCTCCGGCACAATCCGCCGCATCCGCGCCACCCACGACCGCGCCAAGCTCGCCGCCCTCCGCGGTTGAGCATCTCTTGACGGAGGGGCCACATGTGGCCCCTCCCCGGGCCGCACATGTGCGGCCCGGCGGGTCGGCACATGTGCCGACCCGAACAGCACCCCAAGGATGGGTCTATTCCT
>DATJVV010000074.1:0-2579 GCA_035501635.1 Solirubrobacteraceae bacterium
TGGCGCCTGAGGCGGTGCGGGGCGGCCCGATCGCGGCGCTGGCGGACGGCGACGAGGTCACCATCGACGTGGACGAGCGGCGCATCGACGTGGCGCTGCCCGATGCGGAGATTCAGCGGCGGGCGGCCGCCTACGAGCAGCCCCCGCGGGCGGGGGACCGGGTGGAGGTGGCGATCGCCAAGTACGCCAAGCTGGTGGGCAGCGCCTCCAAGGGCGCCATCGCCCGCTGAGGCTCAGCTCGCGAGGAAGTCCTCGAGCAGGGCGTTGAAGGCGGCGGGGCGCTCGAGCTGGGACATGTGGCCGGTGTCGGGGAAGATCACCTTGCGGGCGCCGGGGATGAGCTCGGCGTAGACGTCGGCGTCGCGGACGGTGATCACGCGGTCGCGATCGCCCCACACGATCAGGGTGGGGCAGGCGATCTCCGGCAGACGATGACGGAAGTCGTAGTGGAGGTTGGCCTCCAGGGCCTGGACGAAGCCGGGCTTGCCGGCGCCCCTGATCTGCTCGGCCACGAGCGCCGCGGGCAGCCGTCCGGGGTGAGCCACCACGAGGCCGAAGGTGGCCTCGCGCAGCAGCGGACGCCTGGAGGCGGCGGCGGAGCGAGAGGCCACCCAGCCGGTGTAGGCGCCCACGACGCGCTCCATGCGCCTGATCGCCGGCAGGGCGCGGGAGGCGCGAGGGTGGCGGTAGGTGGAGAGGCCGGCGGGGGAGACCAGCGCCAGGCGCTCCACGCGCTGGGGGAAGGCGATGGCGAGCTCCGCGGAGACGAAGCCTCCCATCGAGTTGCCCACCAGGGTGGCGGCGTCGATGGCGAGCTCCTCGAAGAGCCGGTCGAGCAGGCGGGCGTAGCCGGAGATGGTGATCCGCTCGCGGGGCATCGGCGAGTGGCCGAAGCCCGGCAGATCGATGGCGATCGCGCGATGGTGGGCGCCGATCACGGGCAGCTGCTCCAGCCAGTTGGGCCAGGAGCCCGAGAGGCCGTGCACGAACACAACCGGCGGGCCGGCGCCGAGCTCGATGGTGTTCACGGGCTGGCCGTCCACCACCGTCCAGCGCTGGTGCTCGCGCCAGTTCACGTCCAGCCACGGGGAGCGGCCCACGGGACCGTAGGCTTCGGGAGGGCGATGGCCGTTGCGGGACACCGCCAGGGCCTCGTCCCCGGGCATTGGAACCGTGGACGTCATCGCGATAATCTATCGTGAACGGGGCCGGTGAAGCGGGTTGGCCGGCTGGGTGAGAGGGATCTGCGAGAAGCCTGGATGGGTGGTATCGCACGATGAGGATCGGGCACGGAGAGCAGCGGCGATGAGAATCGCGATCGACATCGACTCGACGCTTCACCACTACTGGGACACCCTGTCGGAGATCGCCGTGCGGCGCTTCGGGGTGGAGCTTCCCTACGAGGAGCAGTTCACGTGGGGCATCACGCGGCTGCGCCCCGAGCAGCTGGCGGTGTGCGTGGCCGAGAGCCACCAGGAGGAGAGCATCCTCGCCGGCGTTCCCTACCCGCGGGCGGTGGAGACGGTGCGGGGCTGGCGCGAGGGGGAGGGGCACTTCATCCACATCACCAGCCACCGGGACGCGAGCAGCCATGCGGCCACCGCGCGCTGGCTCGAGGAGATCGGGCTTCCCTACGACGATCTCTGCTGCTCCCACGACAAGGTCTCGCGCTGTGAGGAGCTGCGGATCGAGCTGCTGATCGACGACAGCCCCCTGAACCTCGCGGCGGCGCTGGAGCGGGGCATCGCGGGCGCAACCATCGCGCACCCCTGGAACAGGGACATCTGCGACGAGGGCGAGGTGGTGAGCGCGGCGGACTGGCGCGAGCTGGGCGCGGCGCTGCGGCCGCTGCTGGCCGCGAATCCCGGGCGAGCGCCGGCCTATGCGGCCTGACGCCGGCGGCGAGCGCCGGCCTGACGCGGACGGCGAGCCGCGGTCTGACGCGGGCGGTGAGCGCCCACCCATGCGGCTACCCGACGCAGGCGGCGGTGGCCGGGCGGCGAACCAGGAGGCATGAGCGACGCCTGGCAGAGCGCCCTGGAGCTGTTCGAGCAGGACCTGATCCGGCGTGACGCCGCGGTTCGCACCCGGCGGGCCTACCGGGTGGATCTCGAGCAGTTCGTCGCCTGGGCCCGCGCAAGGGGGCTCGCGCCCCGAGACGTGGGCGCGCGGGACGTTCGCCGCTACCTGGCAAGGCTCTCGCGGGCGGACAGCGCGCCGAGCACCAGCGCGCGCAAGCTGGCGGCCCTGCGATCGCTGTTTCGCAGCCAGCGCGAGCACGGGGAGATCGAGCAGAGCCCCGCGGAGCTCGTGGGCGCGCCGCGGCGGCCCAGGCGCCTGCCGCGGGTGCTCAAGGCGCGCGAGGCGCAGGCGCTGCTTGACTCCATCCCCGCCCGGGGTCCCCTGGAGCTGCGCGACCGCGCGATGTTCGAGCTCGCCTATTCGTCGGGGCTGCGCGCCGAGGAGCTCGTCTCGCTGACGCTCGCCGGCGTCGACCACGACGGCGAGCAGCTGCGCGTTGAGGGCAAGGGCCGCAAGACCCGCGTCGTCCCGGCGGGCGAGCCGGCGATGGCGGCCGT
>DATJVV010000075.1:0-6739 GCA_035501635.1 Solirubrobacteraceae bacterium
CCTGCTGCAGGCGGTGGAGGACGAGCTGCGGCGGCGGCGCTTCGGGGAGGTGGTGCGGGTGGAGATCGGCGGGAGCTGCCCGGCGCGGCTGCGGGCGGAGCTGATCGAGCTGATGGGGGTGGCCGAGGACGAGGTGTACCCGGTGGATGGGCTGCTGGACATGGGGGCGCTGTGGGAGCTCGTGCGACTGCCCGGCCACGGGGAGCTGCGCGAGGAGCCGATTGTGGGCAGCACCCACCCGCGGCTGCTGCGCCACGAGGGCGAGCGCCCGGACGTGTTCGGGGCGATGCGCGAAGGGGACCTGCTCGTGCACCACCCCTACGACTCCTTCGCGACCTCCGTGGAGCGCTTCGTGCAGCAGGCGGTGGCGGACCCCAACGTGCTGGCGATCAAGCAGACCGTGTACCGCACCAGCGACGACTCGCCGCTGGTGCCCGCGCTGATCGACGCCACCGAGCGGGGCAAGCAGGCGGTGGCATTGGTGGAGCTGAAGGCGCGCTTTGACGAGCGCATGAACATCCATTGGGCGAAGGCGCTGGAGGAGGCGGGCGTGCACGTGGTGTACGGCCAGCCGGCGCTGAAGACCCACGCCAAGTGCGTGCTGGTGGTGCGCCGGGAGGGGGACGGGGTGCGCAACTACGTGCACATCGGCACCGGCAACTACCACTCCGCCACCGCCCGCCTGTACACCGACTTCGGCCTCTTCACCACCGACGAGCAGATCGGGGCCGACGTGGCGGACATGTTCAACTACCTCACGGGCTTCGGGCGCCCGCTGCACTACCGCAAGGTGCTGATCGCCCCCCAGCAGCTGCGCGACGGCATCCTCGAGCAGATCGAGCTCACGATCGCCGCCCACACTCCCGAGAGTCCGGCGCGGATCGCGATGAAGATGAACGCGCTCGTGGACGGCCGCTGCATCCGAGCCCTCTACCGAGCCTCCCGGGCGGGGGTGAGGGTGGACCTCAACGTGCGGGGCATCTGCTGCCTGCGCCCGGGCCTGCCGGGCATCTCGGAGAACATCCGGGTGGTCTCGATCGTGGGGCGCCTGCTCGAGCACTCGCGCGTGTACTGCTTCGAGCGGGGGGGCGAGCACACGATCTACATCGGCTCGGCGGACCTCATGCCGCGCAACCTCGACCATCGCGTGGAGCTGGCCACCCCGATCGAGTCCCCGCTCGTGCGCGCCGAGCTGCTGGACACCCTGCGGCGGGCATTCGCCGACAACCAGAGCTCCTGGGAGCTGGACGCCGCCGGCGCCTGGCACCGCCGCGCCCCGGGCGTGGGCGAGCCGGCTCGCAACATGCAGCTCGAGCTCGCCGAGCTTCACGCGAGCCGCGCCGTGGAGGAGCGGCCCGCCCGCGAGGAGCAGCCGGAGAGCGCGCGACAGCCGGCGGGTGAGCCCGAGGCCCTGTCTCGCTGAGCGAGCGCGACCGCGAGCGTATAGCGAGATGTCGGCTACCGGGATAGGACCAAGGTTGCGAACATAGTAAGATTCGTCGGCCGAACCCTCGGCATCGAGCATGGTCGCCTTTCTGCCACTTCAGAGAAGGCCGATCAGGTCGGCATAGGGGGTCGACTTGATCGGATTGCGAGAATCGCTGCGGCACCCGCGGCGGGCTGTCGCTTCCTGGCGACGACCGCGCCCCACGCGGGGGTTGCGCTGGCTGCAGCGCATGTACTACCGCCATCAACCGGCCGCGTTCGCGGCGATACCCGCGATCGTCGTCGTGGTGCTGATCGTCTGCGACTACATCTCCTGGTCCGGCGGGCGGTCCATCGACAGCTGGACCAAAGAGCATGAGTTGGGGAGCAACCTGATCGAGCACGTGCTGGTGGCCGTGCTGGTCGCCGCGGTGGCCTACTACCTCGTGCTCGGCCTCAGGCGCCAGCAGGTCCTGAGGAGGTATCGCGAGCTCTGCGACGCACATCCGGAGCAGCTCGTGGAATGGTCCGAGGGCAAGCCGCCGGTCGTGCGGCGGGTTCGCGCGGAGCTGCTCGCGGAAGGGATCGCGCGCAGCGACGAGCCCGCCGTGGCCGTGGTGGAAGGCAGAGCTGGCACGGGCAGGACGAGCTTCCTCGTGGCGCTCGTCCGGGAGCTGGCCGAGAAGGAGCTCATTCCCGTGCCCGTCTGGGCCAAGCGGGATGGGACATTTCACGTGGAGACCCTCGCCGCGAAGGCGTTCTGCGACCGGATCGACAGGCATGTGAGCTCCAGGAGTCAGGCTGAGACGATCTGGCGCCGCGCGCGAGCGTCGCGCGACGTGGTCATTCTGGTGGACGGCCTCGACGAGGAGGTGGTGGAGGCGTTCATGAAAGACGAAGAGCGCTTCGAGAAGGCAATCGCGGCGCTGGGCGAACATCGCATCGCGATCGTCCTGTTCACCACCCGGAAACTGCCCTTCAAGGACGTGGTGACCCTGCGGGAGGATCTCGATCTGTTCACTCGCGAGGAGGCGCGTGAGTATGTCGAGGAGTACGTGAACAGAAGACTCGAACAGACAACAAAAGCGAACGAAGCGACGGTCGCGCTCGAACGGCTGCACGACCGCGTCGACGATTCGCTCGTCGCGCCATTTTACCTGGAGCTGATCGCTGGGCTGCGCGAACCGTTGGGAGAGATGCCGGAAAATCGAGACCGGTGGAGGGCCAGCGTCCTCGAGCGCTATCTCGACGGACTGGCGAACGGCACCGTGGTTCCGCGCAACAGCTCCGCCGAAGACGACACCGAAGACCTCCTCAGCCGCGGGCGAGCCGCCAGGAAGGTGGCGGAGGCGGTCGCCAAGCGGCTGAGGATCGAGGAGGGCCATCCGACGATCGCTCGTGCGGAGCTGCGCGCGAAGGACCGTCGCGCGCTCCAGGACGCCGTCGACTTCAGTCTGCTCTGGCAGGGTCGCGAACAGGTGGGTTTCGCGGCTGACGATCTTGGGGCGTTCGTGATCGCCGGAGCACGGAAGGATCCGGCGTCCCTGCTGGAGGGAGTTCGCCATCTCGCGGCGCGCACCAGCGAGCGCCAGCGGCGCGATCGCTACACGATCATGGCGCTGATCTTCTGGCATCTCCGGCACGATCAGCCGGCACGTCAGGAGACGTTCGACCGCCTGCTGGGAGACCTCGAGACGTTTCGGTGGACCCGCCCGGCGGTCGTGGCCGCGGTGGTGCGCATCGCGAGCACGTGCGATCTCGCCGGGTACTCGCGGCGCATCGCGCTGTGCGTGGAACGATGCATCGCCGCGGCACAGGACCGGTGGCCGGCGGACCCCGCCTGGTACCAGACGGAGCTGATCAGCCTGGTTCGCGCGCTCGCCGACTGGCGCGATCGGAGGGCTCACGAGCTGCTCTGGAGCATGGCCACAGCCCATCACATCGATGCCGAATGGCCAGCCGCGGTGGCCCTGGCGACCGCCCCGGATCGGCCCGAGACGACGCTGCGCGAGGCGATCCGCGAGAAGCTCGACGCGGCCCGGAGCCGCTCACCCCGGGAGATGTCCCGCCACGACGATCAGCTCGGCAAGGAGATCGCGTCTCTGGCCTGGATCCTGCCCACTCTGCGTGAGAACGCCGAGGAGCAGTTCGAGCGCGTCAAGCGGCTGTGTCTGGAGGGGGGGATGTCGCCGCTGCGGGGCGAGATGTCGTTGGCCCAGGGACTCAAGCTCGCGATCGTCAACAGACGGAGCGTCGAGAGGAACATCGAGGACGTCCGGGAGCTTCTCTTCGCGGGCGATTCCGAAAGCGGACCCCCGGTGCGCTTCTGGCACGCCCGGCTGGTTCTCGTGCAGGCGACCCTCGCTCATGCCTGGCCTCACGGCGACACCGGCGCGAACGGCGCCGTCGCCGAGCTCGATCGGGAACTGAGAGCCTTTCGCGGGAGGGAGCCTCACCCACTGGTGCGTCACGGAGTGGACTTGGCCCGCGAGGGTCTGCGGGCGTTGGCCAGCTCGCCGCGGGCCAGGCACGCGCTGGGCCGCTACATGTGGACCCATGAGCGGGATGCCGTGAGATGGGTGGAGCAGGGCAAGGGAGAGCTGGCGCGCCTGGCGGCGGACACCGTGCTGCTCAGCAACATGACCTACGAGCTCAGGCGCCGGGACGAGGGCAGGGCCGACCACGCGGTGGCCAACGAGGATCTTCCCCCGTGCATCCGCAGGTGCTCGAGCCGGCGGCGGATCGTGGCGGGCGACTGCTACTGCGCGCACGGCCTGTGCCGGCCTTCCCAGGAGCCGGTGATCGACATGCGGGCGAGGTTCTCGGAGAGCTTCTGCCGCGAGCAGGTCCGGCTGGCCTCCCAGAAAGGACCGCCCCCATGGATGGCCCGCCAGCTGTTCGGCGGCCGACAGCTCGTCAGGTTCTGGGAGCATCAGGCGGCGATCGCGGCCGGCAACCGACACGAAGATGGAGCGGGTCGATCCAGATGGTGGCCGCTGCCCGACTGGCGCGACCGGGCCTATCTGGGCACGCTTCGGGGCTGGCGACGATCACGCAACGGAGCAGGCCCGACGAGCGACGGGAGCACGGGGCCGACCGAGTCCTAGCGGGGTCCGGGTGCGGGCAGCGCGCGCAGGGCCGCCTTCAGATCGTCCACCGACTGGTAATCCAGGCCGAGCCGGTGGTCGTGGCGGTGGCGCACGATGCCCTGCTCGTCGATGACGATCACCGCGCGCTTGGTGCCAAAGCGCGCGGAGTGGACGCCGTAGGCGCGGGCCACCGTGCCGTCGACGTCGGCCAGCAGCGGCACCGTGAGGCTGTTCTTCTCGACGAACCCCCTGTGTGAGGCGAGGTCCTGCGCGGAGATGCCGACCACGGTGGCGTGCAGGCCGGCGAAGTCATCCGCCCGGTCCCTGTAGGAGCAGAACTGCGCCGTACACACGGGCGTGTTGTCGCCCGGGTAGAACAGCAGCACCACCCGCTCGCCGCGGTGCTCGGAGAGCTTGAACGGCCCGTCGGTGCCCGCCAGCTCGAAGTCCGGCGCCTGCTCGCCCACGCGGGGGGTCTTGGCCATCGGTCGCAAAGCCTAGCGACCCCGGCGCGTGCCGGTGGGGGGATGCGCTAGACATTGGGCGTGCGCGTTGGCGTGAGCAAGCCGTGGAGCGCCGCCGGCCTGACGCTGGCGGGGGTGTGCGTGGCGCTGGCGGCGTGCGGCAGCTCGGGCACGGCGGCGGTGAGCCAGGCGCCGACGATCTCCACGCGCGCGATTCCCCGGGCGGCGACGCTCACGGCGGCCGCACACAGGAGCCTCATGAGCTGGCCGGAGTTCGGCCTGGATCCCCAGCGCAGCGACTCGAGCGAAGCGCGGACGGGCATCACGGCGGCCAACGTCTCCCACCTTCACCGCCTTCAGGTGAGCCTGCCGGCCACCGTGGACTCCTCGCCGATCTATCTGCACCAGGCGCTCGTGCGGGGGGCCAGGCACGACACGATCGTGGTGGACGGCACCTACGGCAGGACCATGGCGATCGACGCGAACAGCGGTCGGATCCTCTGGGTGTACACGCCGCCGGGCTATGACGAATGGGCGGGCGGCGAGCAGATCACCGTCTCCAGCCCCCTCGCGGACCCGGACGGGAGCCATGTGTACAGCGCCTCGCCCAACGGCCTGATCCACAAGCTCTCGCTCGCCACCGGCCAGGAGGTCACAGGCGGGGGCTGGCCGGCGCGGGTGACGCTCGAAGCCAAGCACGAGAAGCTGGGGGCGGCGCTGAACATCGACGGCCCCGACCTGCTGGTGGCCACCAGCGGCTACCTCGGCGACGCTCCCCCCTACCAGGGCCACGTGGTGGCGATCGACCGCGCGGGCGGAGCGGTGAGAGCGGTGTTCAACACGCTCTGCGCCAACCGCCGGCGCCTGCAGGTTCCGAGCAGCTGCCCGGCCAGCGACTCGGCGATCCTCTCGCGGGGCGGCCCGGTGGTGGAGCGAGGCGGGCGGCGCATCCTGATATCCACCGGCAACGGCCCCTGGAACGGCGCGAGCGACTTCGGCGACAGCGTGCTGGAGCTCTCCTTCCCGAGCCTCTCGCTGCTTGCGTCCTACACGCCGGTCGATCAGGAACGCCTCAACGACAGCGATCTGGATCTCGGCTCCAGCGCCCCGGCGCCGCTCAGCCCCACGCGGATGGAGGCGGCGGGCAAGGACGGCATCGTGCGGGTGCTGAAGCTGGGGCGCCTGAACGGCCGCTCGCGGCGCGACCACACGCTGCTGGGCGGGGAAGTGCAGCAGCTGCCGGTGCCGGGCGGCGGCGAGCCGTTCTCGGCGCCCGCGGTGTGGCGGCGGGCGGGACGCACGACGATGTTCGTGGGCGCCGAACACGCCACCGCGGCCTACGTGCTGCGCCACGGGCGCCTCTACCTGGCCTGGCGGAACGCCAACCCCGGCACCAGCCCGGTGCTGGCGGGCGGCCTGCTCTACGTCTACGACCCCGAATCGGGCGGCGTGAACGTCTACCGGCCCGGCTCCCCCAGGCCCATAATCAAGCTGCCCGGCGAGCCCGGGCACTGGAACAGCCCGATCGTGGTGGACGGCCACGTGATCGAGCCCGAGGGCGACGCCAACGCGCACCGCACGAGCGGCACCCTGGACATCTTCTCGATCGGCTGATCGGAGGACTCGTCGGTCGCGCATCGCGCCCCGGCCCGCGCGCCCGCCCTGATGGCTACCCTTGCTGGGAGGGGCGCCGCCCGCCCCCGGCGATCCTCCTCGCCTCTCCCCCACCCCCTCGCGCCCCGGAGGTTCCGATCCGATGCT
>DATJVV010000076.1:0-4007 GCA_035501635.1 Solirubrobacteraceae bacterium
TCCATCATCGCCACTGGCTGACGTTCGAGGACCAAGCAGATCAAGGACGCAGCGAGCGTGGCGTGCTCTGCACGCGAGCGAGCGAGGACGCAGATATGCGCAGGTCATCGGGCGTCAGCCACCACTTCCTCGATGGTTCCCTTCAAGAAGAACGCGCTCTCGGGGACCTCGTCGTGCTTGCCGTCGATGATCTCCTGGAAGCCCCTGATGGTGTCCTCGATTTTCACATACGCGCCGGGGGTGCCGGTGAACTGTTCGGCCACGAAGAAGGGTTGGGAGAGGAAGCGCTCGATGCGCCGCGCGCGGGAGACGGTGAGCTTGTCCTCGTCGGAGAGCTCGTCGATGCCGAGGATGGCGATGATGTCCTGGAGCTCCTTGTAGCGCTGGAGGATCTCCTTGACGCGGTTGGCCACCCGGAAGTGGTCCTCGCCGAGCACGTCGGCCTTGAGGATGGTGGAGGTGGAGTCCAGGGGGTCCACGGCGGGGTAGATGCCTTTCTCGGAGATCGCCCGGGAGAGCACGGTGGTGGCGTTCAGGTGGGCGAACACGGAGGCGGGTGCCGGGTCGGTGAGGTCGTCGGCGGGCACGTAGATGGCCTGCACGGAGGTCACCGAGCCCTCCCTGGTGGAGGTGATGCGCTCCTGCAGCTGGCCCATCTCGGTCTCCAGCGTCGGCTGGTAGCCCACCTGGGAGGGCATGCGCCCGAGCAGGGCCGACACCTCGGAGCCGGCCTGGACGAAGCGGAAGATGTTGTCGATGAACAGCAGCACGTCCTGGCCCTGGTCGCGGAAGTATTCGGCCATGGTGGGACCCGAGAGGGCCACCCGCATGCGGGCGCCGGGAGGCTCGTTCATCTGGCCGAACACGAGCATGGTCTTGTCGATGACCCCCGACTCCTTCATCTCCAGCCAGAGGTCGTTGCCCTCGCGGGAGCGCTCGCCCACGCCGCAGAACGCCGACAGGCCGCCGTGCTCCTTGGCGAGGTTGTGGATGAGCTCCTGGATGAGCACCGTCTTGCCCACGCCGGCGCCCCCGAACAGGCCCACCTTGCCGCCCTTGGCGTAGGGGGCGAGCAGGTCGATGACCTTGATGCCCGTCTCGAACATCTCGGTGGTGGGCGTGAGGTCCTCCGCGCGGGGAGCCTCCTGGTGGATGCCCCGGCGCTCCACGCTCGCGGGCAGCTCCTCGCCCAGGTCGATGGGTTCGCCGAGCAGGTTGAAGATGCGCCCCAGGGTGGCCTCGCCCACGGGCACCGTGATGGGAGCTTCGGTGTCCAGCACCTCCGCGCCCCGGGCGAGGCCGTCGGTGGTGTCCATGGCCACCGCCCGCACCCGGTCGTCGCCGAGGTGCTGCTGGACCTCGCACACCAGCACCTCCCCGCCGGCCTCGGTGCTGACGCCCGGCGCCTCCTCCGCGGCGGCGGCGGCGGGACGGGAGACGGTGATGGCGTGGTTGATCTCGGGCAGGCGCTCGGGGAACACGGCCTCGATCACCACCCCCTGGATCTCCTCGATGCGCCCCACGTTGCGGGCGCCGGATGCTCCGTTGCCGTTGCCGGCGGGCTGGGTCGAGCGGGTGGGCTCGGTGGTGGTGGCGTCCATTTCTCCTGATTCTCCTCTTTATCGGTTCAAGTCGTGAAAGTGATCAAGCCCGTCTGGCGTCATGCCAGACCCTCGGCGCCGGCGACAACCTCCATTATCTCCTGGGTGATCTCCGCCTGGCGGGCGCGGTTCATCTGGAGGGTGTATTCGGTGATGATCTCGCTGGCGTTCTCGGAGGCGCTGCGCATGGCGGTCATCTGAGCGCCGAAGAAGCCCGCGGCGGACTCCACGAGGGCGCGGTAGATGGACACCTCGATGTAGTCGGGCACCAGCCGGCGCAGGATCTTCTCGGGGTCGGGCTCGTACTCCACGGGGGTGCGCTTGCGCTCGGTCGACTCGCCGGCGCCGGCGCCCGAGCCGGTGGGCGCCTGGGAGGCCTGCTCGCCGGAGATGGCCTCCTGGGAGAGGGGCAGCAGGCGCTGGGTGGCGACGCGCTGGGTGAGGGGGGAGATGTAGGCGTTGTAGAGCATCTCCACCCGGCCCACGCGGCCGTCGACGTAGGCGGCGACGAGGTCCCCGGCGATGTTGCGGGCGTCCGCGTAGGAGGGTTTGTCGGCGAAGCCCGTGTAGCTGCCCGCGAGCTCGTGGCCGCGGAAGGTCAGCGAGGACACGCCCCGCCGGCCGGTGGCGTACCAGCTGGTGTGCAGGCCCTCCTCGGCGAGCTCGGCGGACAGGCGGGTGCCGGCGCGGATGATCTGGGAGTTGAAGCCCCCCGCCAGCCCCCGGTCGCCGGTGACCAGCAGCAGGGCCACGCGGCTGTTGTCCTCCGGCTCGCGCAGCAGGGGCAGGCGGGCCACCTCCGCGCCGGCGGCCTCGGCGGCCTGGCGGGTCATGCGCGAGAGGGCGTCCGCGTAGGGGCGAAGCACGGCGATGCGCTGTTCGGCGCGGCGCAGGCGGGCGCCGGCCACCATCTCCATCGCCCGGGTGATCTTCTGGATGTTCTTCACCGAGGCGATCTTGTTCTTGACGTCGCGCTGAGATGCCATGACTGCTCCCCGGGGCCGCCGCTAGGCGGCCGCCGCGGCCTCCTCCAGGGGCTGGCCCTCCTCGTCGAGGTCGAAGCCGAAGTCCTTGGCGAACTCCTCGATGGCGGCCCTCGCCCGGGTCCGGGTCTCCTCCGACCAGTCGCCTCCGCGGATCTTCTCGCGCAGGTCCTGGTGCTGGGAGTGCAGGCGTTCGGTGAGCTCCGCGAGGAACTCGGGCACCCGCTCCACGTTCAGCCGGTCCAGGAAGCCGCTGGTGGCGGCGAAGATCTGCAGCGTCTGGTCCTCCACCGGCAGCGGCTCGCGCTCCCTCTGGTTGAGCGTCGCCACCAGGCGCTCGCCGCGGGCGAGCGTGCGCTGGGTGTCGGCGTCCAGGTCCGAGCCGAACTGGGCGAAGGCCTCGAGGTCCCGGTACTGGGAGAGCTCGAGCTTGATCCGCCCGGCCACCTTCTTCATCGGCCCGATCTGCGCGTTGCCGCCCACCCGGGACACCGAGATGCCCACGTTGATGGCCGGCCGCACGCCGGCGTTGAAGAGGGCGGACTCCAGGAAGATCTGGCCGTCGGTGATGGAGATCACGTTGGTGGGGATGTACGCCGAGACGTCTCCCGCCTGGGTCTCGATCACCGGCAGCGCCGTCAGCGAGCCCCCGCCGAGATCGTCGTTGAGCTTCACCGCCCGCTCCAGCAGCCGGGAGTGCAGGTAGAAGACGTCCCCGGGGTAGGCCTCGCGGCCGGGCGGGCGGCGCAGCAGCAGGGACATCTGGCGGTAGGCGTAGGCGTGCTTGGTGAGGTCGTCGTACACGCACAGGGCGTCCCTGCCGTCGTAGAGGAAGTGCTCGCCCATGGCGCAGCCCGCGTAGGGGGCCATGAACTTGATCGGCGCGGCCTCGTCGGCGGGGGCGGCCACGATGATGGTTTTCTCCATCGCCCCGTATTCGTCGAGGGTCTGGGCGAGGGCCACCACCGTGGACATGCGCTGGCCGATGGCCACGTACACGGAGATCACGCCGGAGTCCTTGTTGTTGATGATGGTGTCGATCGCGATCGCCGTCTTGCCGGTCTGGCGGTCGCCGATGATCAGCTCTCGCTGGCCGCGGCCGATCGGGATCATCGCGTCGATGGCCTTCAGGCCCGTCTGCATCGGCTGGGTCACCGGCTGGCGCTGCACCACGCCCGGCGCCTTGAACTCGGCCGGCCGGGTGGGGCCCTCGGGGATCTCGCCCTTGCCGTCGAGCGGGTTCCCGAGCGGGTCGACGATCCGCCCGAGCAGCTCCTCGCCAACGGGAATCTCAAGCAGGCGCCCGGTGCGCTTGACCGTGTCACCCTCGACGATCTTCGCCCACTCGCCGAACAGCACGGCCCCGACGTTGTCGGACTCGAGGTTCAGAGCCAGTCCGGTGACGTCATGGGGAAGCGCCAGC
>DATJVV010000077.1:0-5077 GCA_035501635.1 Solirubrobacteraceae bacterium
TGCGCCTGGGCGTGGAGGTCAACGGGCGCCACCACTGGCGGGCCTACTCCCTCACGTCACCGCCGGGCCGGAGCGACGGTTGCATCGCCATCACCCCCAAGCTCGTGCCCGAGGGTGTGGTCTCGCCCTATCTCTGCCAGCGCCTGAAGCCGGGCGTGGTGGTGCGCCTGGGGGGCGTGGAAGGCACGTTCACGCTGCCCGAGATCCTGCCCGCGCGGCTGCTGTTCCTGAGCGCCGGCAGCGGCATCACGCCGATCGCCAGCATGGTCCGCGAGCTCGCCGCCGAGAGCGCCCCGCACGCGCCCGCCGCCGTCACCGACGTGGTGCACGTGCACTGCTCCCGCACCATCGACCGCATGGCCTTCGCGGCCGAGCTTTACGGACTGGCCGCCCGCAACTCCGGGTATGACCTGAAGACATGGATCAGCGGCGAGCGCGGACGGCTGCGCACCTGGGACCTGGATCCGCTCTGCCCGGACTGGCGCGAGCGCGAGACCTACCTGTGCGGTCCGCCCGAGCTCCTGGAGGCATTCGCGGAGCACTGGCGCCGTGAGGCCATCGCCGAGCGCCTGCACGTCGAGCACTTCCAGCCGGCATCCCAGCCGGCGGCCGACGAGCTGGGCGGCGGCGGCACGATCAGCTTTCGAGCCAGCGGGGTGGAGGCGCTGAGCGACGGCCGCCAGCCGATTCTCGTGGCGGGGGAGGCCGCCGGCGCAACTCTGCCCCACGGCTGTCGCATGGGCATCTGCCACAGCTGCGTGGGTCGCCTGCGCGCCGGCCGGGTCAGGGACCTGCGCACCGGAGAGGTCTCGGGCGGCGAGGGGGAGCTGGTGCGCACGTGTGTCAACGCCCCCGAGGGGCCGATCGAGATCGAGCTGTGAAGCGAGATCGTCTTAACGGGCAACTGAACTGAATCGAAAGACAAAGGAACCTTCACATGGCAGCCATCACAGTGACCCAAACACCGCCCAACGCAGAGCCGGAGAACCCGCTGGCGCGCCTGAGCGAGGAGCAGATCGAGCAGATCGCGCGTGAATTCGACGCGATCGGCGACGCCGTGAGAGCCGACCTGGGAGAGCGCGACGCGCACTACATACGCTCGACCATCGCATTGCACCGCAAGCTGGTGCTCGCCGCGCGAGCACTGCTCACCGCCGGCTCGAGCTGGCGGGCCAGCTGGCTGCTGGGCACGGGGGCGCTGTCGGTGGCAAAGATCCTCGAGAACATGGAGATCGGCCACAACGTGATGCACGGCCAGTGGGACTGGATGAACGACCCGGACATCAACTCCAAGAGCTGGGACTGGGACACCGCCTCGCCAGCCGACTCCTGGCGTCACTCCCACAACTACGAGCACCACACCTTCACCAACATCCGCGGCAAGGACCGGGACCTGGGCTATGAGATCATGCGCGTCGACCCCCACCAGAAGTGGCATCCGGTCTATCTCCTGCAGCCCCTCTACAACCTGCTGCTGATGGGCTTCTTCGAGTGGGGCGTGGCCATGCACGACATCAACTTCGAGGCCGTCAGAAGGGGCGAGAAGTCAAAGGAGCAGGTGGTGGGAGAGCTGAAGGCGATCGGCGTGAAGGCCCGCAGGCAGGTGGTGAAGGACTACATCGCCTTCCCCGCCCTCGCCGCTCTGCTGGCGCGCAGGGGCAAGCGCGCGCGCGCCTTCAAGGCCACGCTGGCGGCGAACTTCAGCGCGAACATCATCCGCAACGTGTGGGCCCACGGCATCATCTTCTGCGGCCACTTCCCCGACGGCACCCACACCTTCAGCGAGCGGGAGGTCGCGCGGGAGACCCGCGGCGGTTGGTACGTGCGCCAGCTGCTGGGCTCGGCGAACATCGAAGGCAGCCCTCCGTTTCACTTCCTCGCGGGCAACCTCTCCTTCCAGGTGGAGCACCACCTCTACCCCGACCTGCCCTCCAGCCGCTACGCCGAGATCGCGCCCCGCGTGCGCGAGGTGTGCGAGCGCCACGACCTCCCCTACAACACCGGCCCCCTCAGCCGCCAGCTGGGCACCGTGCACCGCACGATCCTGCGCCTCGCGTTTCCCGGCGGGCGCTCGCGCTAGAGGTGACGGCGATCAGCTGCTCGCTCAGACCCCTCGTGACGATCGTGTGATGGCGAGCGTTCAAGCTTGCGCGCGAGCCCTCGATCGAGCACAGTTACGCGTGTGACCACATGTTCCGGCCGCACGTCCGCCGGCCCGTGCGGTGCCTCCGGCTCGCTGCCGGGCCTCGGCGCACTGCTCGCTCTGCTGCTCGCGCTGGCGAGCGCCGCTCCCGCGAGCGCCGCCTCCCGCCCCCGCGTGGGGCCGCTGCCCCGCGCGGACTACGGCGCGCGCGCCGTGTGCAGGGCCCCCGCGGCCCGGCACGCCTCCTGCCTGGCCTACCAGCTCGTGCCCAGGACGGCCGCGGCACGCGCCCACACCCATCCCCTGGGTGTGCACAGCGCCCCTCTTGCCACCTCCGCCGCGCCACCCTCGCCCACGACGGGAGACTTCGGCCTGCGCCCGTCGGACCTGCACAGCGCCTATGACCTCCCCACCGTCGCCCAGGGCGCCCAGACGGTGGCGATCGTGGACGCCTACAACGACCTCGCCGCCGAAGAAGACCTGGCGGTGTACACCAAGGAATTCTCCCTGCCCGCCTGCACCGCCGGGGAAGGGTGCTTCGCCAAGGTCAACCAGAACGGCGAATCCGCCAACCTGCCGTTCCCGAAGACCGCCAAAGAACTCGAAACCGCCCGCAAAGGCACCCACGCCCAGCGCGTGAAGGCCGAAGAAGCGCTCGGCTGGGCGCTGGAGATCTCGCTCGACATCGAGACCGTGCGGGCGGTCTGCCAGAGCTGTCACATCCTGCTCGTGGAGGCCGACAGCCCCACCTACGAAGATCTCGAAGCGGCCGAGCGCACGGCCGCCACCCTGGGCGCGGGGGAGATCTCCAACTCCTGGGGCGGCTCCGAGCACGGGGTGAGCGTCGAAGAAGAGCGCAACAGCCCCTTCGACCATCCCGGCGTCGTGATCTCCGCGGCCTCCGGCGACGACGGCTACCTGGACTGGGGCGACAGCGAAAAGGGCTACGCGGAGTACCCCGCCTCCTCGCCGCACGTGGTGGCCGTGGGGGGCACCCGCCTGACGCTCGGCGAAGGCGACCGCTGGGCCGGCGAGGCGGTGTGGAACGGCTACGGCGCCGGCGGGGGCGGCTGCTCGACGGTGTTCGCCGCCCAGCCCTTCCAGCAGTCCGTGGGCGACTGGTCCGCGGTGGGCTGCGCGAGCAAGCGGGCCGTCAACGACGTCTCCGCCGACGCCGACCCCTACACGGGTCTCGCCGTGTACGACTCCAGCCTGAGCTGCGAATACGAATTCGCGGGCCACTTCACCAGCCACTGGTGCACGATCGGCGGCACCAGTCTCGCCACCCCAACGATCGCCGCCACCTTCGCCCTTGCCGGCGGCGCGAACGGCACGGAATACCCCGCCCAGAGCCTCTACGAAGGCGAGCTGCGCTCCCCGGGCTCCCTGCACGACGTCAGCGAAGGATCCAACGGGGAATGCACCAAAGGCTTCGACGAAGAAACCGGCCTCTCATACTGCACCGCAGCCGAAGAGGCTCAGCGCAGCTGCTCCTCCAGGGCCATCTGCCTCGCGGGCGCCGGCTATGACGGGCCCACCGGCGTGGGCACCCCCGACGGACTCGTGGCCTTCGCTCCCCAACCCGTGGAACCGCCGCCGCCGCCGCCCGCCGAAGCGCCCGAATTCGGACGCTGCGTGAAGGTGGCCAAGGGCGCTGGCGCCTACGGCAACCCCGGCTGCACCAAGCTGGGGGGCGGCGACTCCTATGAATGGCATTCGAGGGTGACGGAAAAGGCGTTCACGATCGCCGACGACGCCAGGCCCGCGGTGCTCGAAACGACCGCCCGCACGAAGGTCACCTGCGCCGGCGCCAGCGGCGCCGGCGAATACACGGGCGCCAAAACGACGGCTCACGTCACACTCGAGCTCACCGGCTGCTCGCTCGCCGGCCAATCGTGCGCGAGCGGAGGAATCGCCGGCCAGGTGGCCACCGTCCCCCTGGAAGGCGAGCTGGGCATCGAAAAGCTCGGCGCCACCGCCCGCCAGAACCGGATCGCCCTGCACCTCTACACCACGGCCGCGGACGTGAGCCAGTTCCACTGCGGCGCCACCGCCGTGTCGGTGAGCGGCTCGGTGCTGGTGCCGGTGAGGGCGAACAGGATGGCTCAAACCACAGTGCTGGACTTCAAGGCCGCCGGGGGTCATCAGAAGCCCGAAGGCTTCGTGGAGGGCGCCCGTGACGTGCTCGAAGGCTCCTTCGCCGGCGCGCCCGGTGAACAGCTCGGCCTCGCGTTGAAGGCCACCCAGACGAACGGCGAATCGATCGAGGTCAACTCGACGGTGTAGGTTTCGCCGATGCGCCGCCACTCGGTTGGACCTGACGGGCCAGAGCGGCTCGCGCGAATCCCCCTCTTCGCCGATCTCTCGCCGGCGCAGCGCAACATGCTCGCGCGGCTCGTGGACGAAGTCGCCGCCGCCGCCGGGGAGACGATCATGGCGGAGGGCGGGCCCGGCTACGAGTTCATGATCCTCGAGCAGGGCGCCGCGCGGGTCCTCCAGGGCGGCGAGGAGATCAACACCATGGGCCCGGGCGACTTCTTCGGCGAGCTCGCCGTGCTCGGCGACGGGGCTGCCCGCAGCGCCAGCGTGATCGCCACCTCCGACGCTCGCGGGCTCGTGTTCACGGCCCGTTTCACCCGCGAGATCCGCGAGCGCCTCCCACTGGTGCGCGAGCGCATCGACGCGGTCGCCGAGGAGCGCCTGCGACGCGACGCCCAGCGCGCGAGCCGGTAACACACCAGCCGCTGTGCGGCTGGTACCTTGTGCTTGCGGCCGATGGGGGTCGGAGCGACGAGAGGGGTGTGCGTCGATGGCATGGAGGACGAGGACGGCGGCTGTGCTTGTGGGCGTCTCGCTGTGCGCCTTGGCCGGCGCCCCGGCGGCGTCCGGCGCCGAAAAAGCGCCCGCCATCAGCAAGCAGCCGGTGAGCGTGAC
>DATJVV010000078.1:0-3369 GCA_035501635.1 Solirubrobacteraceae bacterium
CGCCCGCCGCATCGTCACATCGGCGCCCGCGTTGCACGCCGTACCCGCAACGGCTCCCGAGCCGGTCGGCGTGCTGGGCTGAGCGGTCGGCGCGCTGGGCTGAGCCACCCTCGCATACGGCAAGTTCACAAGATCGCCACCATTCCTGTGGTAGGTTTGGCCGCGATCAGCGGAATTTACCCAGCGATGGGGAGGAGGCTTGCCATGCCCATCACCAAGCACGAAGACAGCGACGTTCTGCGCATCGCATCTCCCGTTCAGCGGGCTGTCGAAGATCTCGGTCTGCTCGAAGACCTGCCGGGAATGTGGATGGGCAACGGCTTCAACATGATCGCCCGGCCCGCCGGCGAAGGCAAGCCCAAACAGCCGACCTTCTTCCTGGAGCTCAACGCCACCCAGGAGACCCTCGAATTCGTGGCCATCGGCGGCGCCATCCCCAACCGCGGCTCCACCGAGCCCACCGCGCTGCTGCACGGCCTGCGATATCTGCAGACGGTCGCCGACTGCCAATCCCACGAATTCATCCACAAGGAGCCCGGCCTCTGGCTCCACGTGCCGCCCACCGGGGAGAGCGCCGAGGACACCTACGTGCGCCAGGCCGTGATCCCTCACGGCGACTCCCTGCTGGCCCAGAGCATTTTCACCGGCACCTTCCCCACCGGACCTGACATCAAACCGGTGACCTCCTTCCCCTTCCCCCTCTCTGAGCCCATCCCGCCGCTGAACGACCTCACCCACGCCGTGGACGAGACCCTCGGCTACATCGACCCCTACCTCCACAACACCCTGCCCACGACCTGCCTGCCGCCGAACCTCAACGCGGGCGCCGTTATCAAGGACCCCACCGAGGTGCTCCGGGCGCAGATCGAGAACCAGAGCTTCGAAGAGACCAAGGTGATCGACATCTCCACCCGGGCGAGCGGTGGCATCGTGAACATCCCCTTCGTGGTCAAGAACGCCAATGCGGTCCAGATGGACGCAATCTTCTGGATCGAGCGTGTCAAACGCCCCGGGTTCGACACACGCGACACGCCCTTCCTGCAGCTCCAGTACGTCCAGCGGGTGATCCTCGACTTCGCCGGCCTGCACTGGCCCCACATCTCGGTGGCCACCCTCGTCAAGGCTGGCTGACTCCACCGGCGCCGCCGGCCCGGGTGAGGGGCGCGCGCATGCCGCCGGTGCAACTGGTAGCTTGCGACGCGATGGTTCACCGCCTCCTGTCGCTGCGCCTGCTGGCCCTCCTCGCGGCGGCGCTGTGCACGCTGGCGGTGGCGGGATGCGGCGAATCGGAAGCCGAAAAGGCCAAGGCGCAGGTGTGCAAGGCGAAGACGGAAATCAACAAGCAGGTGGAAGCGCTGAAGAACCTGCCGCTCAACGCCAGCGCGCTTGAAACGGCGAACAAGAGCTTCCAGACGATCATCGCCGAACTGGGCAAGATGAAGGAAGCGGCCCCCAAACTCGAAAGCTCGCTGAAGAACCCCGTCGAACAGGCGCAGGCCACGTTCAAGAACGAAGTGGGCAAACTCACCGTGGAAGCCATCAAAGGCGGAGTGGCCTCCGGGAACACCGCCACCGCCCTGAAGGCGTCCATCGAAAAGCTGCTTCGCTCCTACAAGCAGTCGATCGAAACCATTCCCTGCTCGTAGCGGCGGCGGACTTCTTCCGCTGACCCCCCGAGCCCGCGGCCGGGGGCGCTATGGTTGACATGACCGATGCTCGCCTCGTGGCTGGGCATGACAGGAGAAAGGCCGGCATGAGCGCGACGGAACCCGCGAATCTCGCACTCCAGGATGCGTCGGAGCGCAACGGCGACGGCGCGGCGGCGGAGGGCGAGGAGGCGCTGGCGGGGGTCATCCAGCGGCTGTCGCTGGCGCGGTCGGTGCCGGAGGTGCAGGAGATCGTGCGCACGGCGGCGCGGCGGCTGACGGGCGCGGACGGGGCCACGTTCGTGCTGCGCGACGGGGAGCACTGCTACTACGCCGACGAGGACGCCATCTCGCCGCTGTGGCGCGGCCAGCGCTTTCCGCTCGAGAGCTGCGTCAGCGGCTGGGCGATGCTCAACCGGCGCTCGGCGCTGATCGTGGACATCTACGAGGACGAGCGCATCCCCCACGAGGCCTACCGGCCGACGTTCGTGAAGAGCCTCGCGATGGTGCCCATCCGCCAGCTTGATCCGATCGGGGCGATCGGCAACTACTGGGCCCACCACCACGAGGCGACCGCGCGGGAGGTGGCGCTGCTGCAGGCGCTGGCGGACTCCACGGCGGTGGCGATGGAGAACGTGAAGGTCTACGAGGAGCTCGAGCGGGCCCACGCGGAGACCCTCAAACGGGTGACGCTGGCGGCGGAGAACGAGCGCCGGCGCTGGGCGCGGGAGTTGCACGACCAGACCCTGCAGTCACTCGCAGGGCTGCGCATGGGCCTCGCGGGCGCCCGCCGGGGAGCGGACCTGGAGAGCTGGCGGCGGGCCGGCGACGAGGCCATCGCGCGCATTGAGGGGGAGATCGCGAACCTGCGGGCCATCATCAACGACCTGCGCCCGCCGGCTCTCGACCAGCTCGGCCTCTACGCCGCCATGGAGGCTCTCGCCCACCACCACCAGACCCACGGCGGCCTGCACGTGAAGTGCCTGCTGCCCGCGGATCGCCCCGCTCTGGGAGCGGAGCTCGAGACCACCGTGTACCGCCTCGTGCAGGAGGCGCTCACGAACGTGGTCAAGCACGCCCATGCGCGGCGCGCCACGGTGAGGGTGGCGGCGGACGACGAATTGGTGCAACTGGAGGTGGCGGACGAGGGCGTGGGCTTCGACCCCGTGGAGCCCGCCGGCGGCTACGGCCTCACGGGCCTGCGCGAGCGCGCGGGTCTGGTGGGGGGCGTGGTGAGCATCGAGCCGGGAGTCGACGGGGGCACGGTTGTGCGGGCCACGATCCCCCGCGCGGAGGCGCTGGCGCACGCCACCCCCGAGATGGCCGCGGACGCCGTCTAGCCCTCCGGAGGGGTGCGGAAAACCACCGTGAAGCGCACGGTTTTCCACCGAAGAAAGGAGCGCCCGGCAGCGATTGACTGGTGGCCATGAGCGATGCGCCCGAGAGTCCCTCCCAGACAGAGGCGGGGGGCTACCCGGTGGAGTTCGCGGTGGATTACCCCGAGCGGCGACTGGACCGGCTGAGCAGCGGGCTGCGGATCCTCTGGGTGATCCCCATCGCGATCGTGCTGGGGTCCATCACCGGCTACAGCTTCCGCGCGGGCGGGGGCTCGAACGCGGGGGCGGTGGCGGTGGGGGGCACGGGGCTGCTGTTCCTGCCGCCGCTGCTGATGATCGTGTTTCGCCAGAAGTACCCGCGGTGGTGGTTCGACTGGAACCTGCAG
>DATJVV010000079.1:0-2818 GCA_035501635.1 Solirubrobacteraceae bacterium
GGCGCGCCCACGACCGGCACATGTGCCGGTCGACCAGGGCCGCATGCGGCCCTGGAGCCCCTACTCCGTGGCCAGCGCCCGCAGCATGTCGAGGCGGGCGGCCCGCCGGGCGGGCAGCTGGGCGGCGAGCAGTCCCGCGAGGGCGGCGAGGATCAGCAGCACGAGCAGGGTGGGGATCGGGATCGAGAGTACGTAGCCCGAGCCCGACAGGGCGAGCGTGCTGACGAGCACGGCCCCCACCACGCCCACCACGAGGCCCAGCACGCCGCCGATGAGGGCGGTGATGAGGGCCTCGTAGCGGATCAGCTGGCGCACCTGCACGCGGGAGGCGCCGATCGCGCGCATCATGCCGAGCTCGTGGGTGCGCTCGTAGATGGAGAGGATCAGGGTGTTGACGATGCCGAACAGCGACACCACCACCGAGAGCGCCAGCAGCACGTACACCAGCAGCAGGAACCGGTTCACGTTCTTGCGCTGTTCGGCGGTGTACTCGGCGGCCGTCTGGGAGTGGGCCTGGGGGAAGCTCGCTCGCAGCACCCCGTCGATTGCGGCTCGCACCCGGGCGACGCTCGCGCCGGGCGCGTAGGTGAGGAAGTCCACCGCGTCTTCGCGCTGGCCGAAGGCGTCGCGGGCGAGCTCGCGGGAGATCGTGAGGTTCGAGAACAGCCCGATCACTTCTTCCTTGACCTCCCCCACGATGCTCAGCACGACCGTGCTGCTGGAGGGCGTGAGCACCGCCAGGCGCTCCCCCACCCGCAGGTGGTGGGCCTTGGCGAACTTCCTGGTCACGATCGTGCCCGTCTCGCCGAGCCGCGCGAGCGTGGCGGGGGAGCCCTGTTCCCATTCCACCTTGTACATGCGCCCGAAGGACGCCGGTTCGATGGCCGTCACGGGGCTCTTTTCCTCGATCACCGGCGCCTTCGCCCGGGCGAGGTCCCGCACGCGGCCCTGCGTGAAGGCGATCGCCGTCACCACCCCCACCCCCGGCACCCGCCTGAGCGCCGGCGCCACCTGCGCGGGGATGCCAAGGCCCTCGCCGCCGCTTGAGTTCTGCACGATCAGGTTGCCCGCGAAGGACCTCGCCACCGCCTGTTCGATCGTGGCGTTGGTGCCCGCCGCCAGCACCGAGATGAAGGCCACCAGCCCGAGGCCCACCGTGAGCGCGAGCGCCGTCACGAGCGTGCGGCCCGGCTGGCGGGTGGCGTTCTCCCGCGCGAGGCGCCCCACGATGCCCCGCCAGCTCACCAGCCAGCCGATCGCCCACGCCAGCGCCGGCACCAGCCGCCGGCGGGGTTCCCGGCCGTGGTGGCGCAGGCGATAGCTCAACCTCGCCAGCCGCGCCAGCAGCACGATCAGCAGCAGCACCCCCACGCCCCGGGACACCGTGGAGATCGCCGCCACCACCACCAGCGTGAGCAGGCTGCGCAGGACGAGCGTCCGCCTGGAGGGCAGCGCCCGCGGCGGGATCCGCACCCCCTCGCGCATCGCCGCCAGCGGCGGCACCCGCGTGGCGCGCAGCGCCGGGAAGAAGCCCGCCAGCACCGTCACCACGATGCCCACCCCCAGGGACACGATCACGGTGCGCGCCTGCAGCACCGTGCCGTTGTCGGGCAGGTCCGCCCCGAAGGCCTTGAACAGCTGATCCAGCGCCGGCGCCAGCAGGATGCCCCCCAGCAGCCCCAGCGCCGCGCCGCCGATGCCCAGCAGCAGCCCTTCCTGGACCACCGAGCCCATGATCTGCCGCCGGGAGGCCCCCAGCGTGCGCAGCAGCCCGAACTCCCGCGTGCGCTGGGCCACCGTGATCGAGAAGGTGTTGAAGATGATGAACGCCCCCACCACCAGCGCCACGTAGGCGAAGATCAGCAGGAAGGTGCGCAGGAAGCCGAGCTCTTCTTCGAGGTTCTGCGTCTGGTTGGCCGCTTCCTGGGCGCCCGTGCGCACCGTCAGCGTGGCCGGCAGCGCCGCCCGCACCCGCCTGGCGAGCTCCTGCGGGGACACGCCGGCGCTCGCCGCCACGTTCAGCGAGTCATACCCGCCCGGTTTCCCCGCCACGTACTGGGCCTGCCCGAGCGTGAGGATCGCGATGCTCGTGCCCCCGAAGGATTCGCTGCCCGCGAACCTGGCGATCCCCGCGATCGTGTACCGCCGCGCCGGCGCCCGGCCCGCGATCACGATCTGCCCGCCCAGCTTCAGGTGCTCGCGCTGCGCCGTGGCCTGGTCGATCGCCACCTCGTTCGCGGCCCGCGGCAGGTGGCCCTGGGCGGCGGAGAAAGACTCGAAGCGCGCCGGTTGCTCGGCGCCGATCAGCGACGGCGCGTGGCCGCTGGTGAGCCGCTTGCCGCTGGTGGTGAGCAGCGTTGCCCGGCTGGAGATCGCCCCCGAGGCGCCCGCCACCCCCGGCACCGCCCGCACCCGCGCGAGCGTCGCTTGGTTCAGCGGCGACGCTTCCGCTGTCACCCGCCGGCCGAGCGTTTCCCTGGGCGTCACCACCACCGCCTTGTTGGCATAGGAGGTGCTGAACACTTCCGCGAACGCCCCGTTGATGGTGTCCGTGAGGATGTACGTGCCCGCCATCAGCGCCACCCCCAGCGCGATCGCCACGCCCGTGAGCAGCGCCCTCACCTTGCGCTGCGCGAACCCCCGCAGCACGAGCTTTCCCATCAGCCGACCGTCCCACCCATCAGCCGATGGCCTTCATCAGATCGAGCGCCTGCTCGGCGCTCGCCGCCTCCCCGTCGTGGGCGATGCGCCCGTCGGCCAGCAGCAGCAGCCGGTCGGCGAAGGAGGCCGCGTGCGCGTCGTGGGTGACCATCACCAC
>DATJVV010000080.1:0-2636 GCA_035501635.1 Solirubrobacteraceae bacterium
GGCTCGGCGATGGCCGCCGACATATACCAACTTCTCAACACCCACATTGGCCGACCTGCTACGGTCGGGGCGTCTGGCCGGCCATCTGGCCGGTGAAAAAGCAGTAAGTGCAGGCGCTCGCAGGTTGAGGCTCTAGCAGCATCCTCCGCGGGACCAGCAAGCACCGAAACACCGTGGAGGAGCTCCATATATGCCAACCGGCACAGTGAAGTGGTTCAGCGACGACAAGGGGTTTGGCTTCATCACCCCCGACGACGGCGACAAGGACCTGTTCGTGCATCACACGGGCATCAACGGCGAGGGATATCGCTCGCTGCAGGAGGGCGCGAAAGTGTCCTACGACGCGGAGCAGGGCGAGAAGGGTCCGAAGGCCGTCAACGTCCAGGCGATCTGAGCACGCCGCGATAGACGTCAGGGGGCCCGCTTCGGCGGGCCCCCTCTATTGGGAGGGTCATGTGAGCGTCCAATACGGGATCGTGCTCGGGGCGCCCCGCTCGGGCACCACGTTCCTGACCGAAGTCCTCGACACGCTTCCCGCCGTGGAGTGCGTGAGCGGCAACCTGCTCCCGGTGGCCTTCGCCCACCTCGCCGCCCAGCCCCTGCCCGCCGAGGTTCCGCCCATCCTCGCCCGCGGCCTGCGCGGCGCCTTCGCCGACTACCTCTCCGGCAGCCCATACCGCTCTCGCTCCTCCGCCCTGCGCAAGTGGTGGCTCATCGGCGCCCCGCCCCTGGCCCTGCCCCGCGCCCTGCGCTCGATCCGCGCGGAGACGAGTCTCGTCTACAAGGAGCCCTTCCTGGGCTTCTCCCCAGACCTCGCCTACAACGTCTCAGAACACGCCCGCCTGATCTTCATCTACCGCGACGGCCGTGACGTCGCCGACTCCCTGGTCCGCAGCTTCGACGTCCTCAGCGACGCCAGGCTCGCCAATCTCGACTCCAACGAGGCCCCCATCGGCCGCGCCGTCGGCGAGCTCTACGTCCCGTGGTGGGTCCCCGAGGGCCAGGAGGGGCGCTTCCTCGCCGCGAGCCCCTACGTGCGTGCGATATGGATGTGGCGCGAGATGGTCGCCCGCAGCAGGCAGTTCTTCGCCGATCCGGAGGTCTCCAGCTCCGGGCGGGTCCTTCACGTCCGCTACGAGCAGCTCGTCAGCGAGCCCATCGAGCAGGGCCACCGCATCGCCGAGCATCTAGGTCAGAGCCCCACTCGCCGCACCGAACGCCGCCTCCGCGCCGCCCATCCTCGCTCCATCGGCGGCCATCGCCGCCGTCCCCCCGCGGAGATCGCCGCCGCCGAGCAGGTCGCCGGCGATCAGCTCCGCGCCCTCGGCTACCACCTCACGACCCCCGCCCACGCGTGAACGGCGCCGCCGCGATCCCCGGCGCCGGCCCCCCGTCCGGGGCCCTCGCGCCCGTCGAGCTCTCAGCCGCCGGCCCGCTCGCGCGAGGCCACGCCCGCGAGCGCGTTCGCACGGCCGCGGCCGCCGGCGGGCTTGTCGCGATCGTCGCCCTCAGCCTGCTCCTCGTCGTGATGGCCGCCGACCGCCCCAGCCTGCTCTCCGCCACCAGTCACACCGCCTTCTTCCCGGGCTGGATGGCCGGTCCCCTCGGCGGCCTCTGGCCCACTCTCACCCGCAACGCCGCCGCCCTGAAGTACATCTTCACCGGCGTCATCGTCGCGATGTACGTGAGCTACCTGCTCGCTCTCGCCTACGCCCCCGCCCGCCTGCGCCGCCGCTGGGTCATCGCCGCCATCCTCGCCGTCCACGCCATCTTCCTGCTCGCTCCCCCCATGGCTCTCACCGACATCTTCAACTACGTCAACTACGGCCGCATGGAGATCGTCCACCACCTCAACCCCTACACCACCTACCCCGTCCTCGAGCCCCACAACGATCCCAGCTACACCCTCTCCAACTGGCACCAGCTCCTCAGCCCCTACGGCCCCCTCTTCACCGTCTTCACCTTCGCCCTCGTCCCCCTCGGCGTCCCCGCCTCCTTCTGGGTCATCAAGCTCGTCCTCGCCCTCACCAGCCTCGCCACCATCTACCTCGTCTGGCGCTCCGCCCGCCTGCTCCACCTCGATCCCGTCAAGGCCGTCCTCCTCGTCGGCCTGAACCCCATCGTCCTCGTCTGGGGCCTCGGCGGCGACCACAACGACTTCCTCATGGTCTTCTGCATCGTCCTCGGCTTCCACCTGCTCCTACGTGCCGGCCAGCTCGGCGCCGAGCACCCTCCCGAGCCCTCCCCCGAGGCAGTCACCGAGCCCCACGTCGAGCCCTCCACCGGCCCGCTCCGGCGGCGCCTCATCGCCTTCGACCTCGCCGCCGGCGCCGCCTTCGTCGCCGCCACCGCCCTGAAGGCCTCCGGCGGCATCCTCCTGCCCGTCGTCCTCGCCGGCCTGCTCCGCTCCCCCCGCCGCCTGCTCCGCGTCCTCGCCGGCATGCTCCTCGCCGGCCTGCTCCTGAGCGCCGCGAGCTACGCCGCCTTCGGCCCGCACATCCCCGACCTCAGCACCCAGAGCAAAGTCGTCGCCAGCACATCCCTGCCCAACCTCCTCGGCCTCGCCCTCGGCGCCGGCGGCGAGAGCGAAACCCTCCACACCATCCTCACCCTTCTCCTCGCCCTCGTCCTCGCCG
>DATJVV010000081.1:0-3994 GCA_035501635.1 Solirubrobacteraceae bacterium
CGGGCTCCAGCCGATGGGCGATCCAGCAGCCGAACGAACGCACGCAGCCACTGCCTCTGGGAATGATCCAGGCCTCGTCCCCCAACTCGATCTCGATGTCGTCCCACGAGAGGTGCCGCACGTTCTCGCCCGTCACGGCGAACGAGCACTCCGGCCCGTCCTGCACCACCACGATCGTTGCGTTCCGCAACTCGTCGCGCCAGGCGTCGAGAAAGCCGCTCAACGCCTCCTCCCGCACGGTGGGCACCACCACGACTGCCTTCAACTCCAACCTCCCCGCCGATCCCAACTCTTGGCAAAATACCATAAGTCGCACGAATCGAGATCCCGCCGAGTTGTGATTCGGTGACCGTCGCCAACCGCCAGGCCCGCCCTCCACTGCCGCGAGCAGGCTCGTGAGCGCACGGGCGCCCACCGCGATTCCCCCACCCCCACCCCCGGGCCGGCGCCGGCTGCTCGTGGTCAGTCACTCGGCGGTGGTGAACGTCAACCAGCACCTCTACCGGGAGCTCATATCCCGGGGCTGGGATCTGACGCTGGTTGTTCCCAGTCGCTGGCGTCATGAGTACGCCAGCCGGCCGGTGCGCCCCCAGATCCTCCCCGGCATGGAGTCCGCGCTGCGCCCCACGCCGATCGTGTTCCCCGGCAGCCGCCAGCGCCATCTCTATCTCGCCCGCTGCTCAACCCTGCTGCGCCAAGCCGCCGCCAGGGTGGCGTTCGTGGACGCCGAGCCGTTCTCCCTGCCCGCCGCGCAGTGGTGCGGCGCCTGCGTGCGCCTGGGAGTTCCCTTCGGGGTGCAATGCGCGGAGAACATAGATCGATCCCTGCCATTTCCCGTGCGCCGCTCGCGAGCCAGGGTGCTGCGCTACGCGGCCTTCGTCGCCGCCCGCTCGGCGGGCGCCGCGCATCTGGCTCGAGCCTGGGGCGCCACGGGGGAGGTCGGGCTGCTGCCCTTTCCGCTGCCGCCGTGGGAGTCCGTGCCCGCCTCCGCGCCTCTCGCCCGGCCGTTCACCGTGGGGTTCGCCGGGCGGCTGGTGCAGAGCAAGGGCCTCGACACGCTCCTGGCCGCCGTCCGCCTGCTGGAGCCCCCTGTCGAGCTGCTCCTGCTGGGCGACGGTCCCCTGCGCTCTGACCTCGAGGGGGCGTCGATCCCCGGTGGGCGAGTGCGCGTGCTCCCGGGTCTCCGCCATGACGATATGCCTGCCGCCTACGGCCGGCTGGACGTGCTCGCGCTGCCCTCCCGGTCGACGCCGACCTGGAAGGAGCAGTTTGGGCGTGTCCTCACGGAGGCGCTCTCCTGCGGGGTCCCCGTGGTGGGATCGGACTCCGGTGAGATCCCGAATCTGATCGCGCTCACCGGCGGAGGCCTCGTGTTCGCCGAGGGCGACCCACGGGAGCTGTCCGCGCGGCTGGCGAGCCTGCGTGCCGACCCCGAGAAGCGCCGGCGCCTTGCCGACGTCGGCCGGAGCGCCGTGCTGCGCCTGTTCTCCGTGGCCGTCGTGGCCGACGAGCTCGAGCGACTGCTGCTCGGCGCTCTCGCACGGACCTCCGGCGGGAGCTGAGAAACCTCTGCACGTCCGAGCCCGCCTACGGTACGATTAGCTAGAGAGGTATCCGCTTGTGTCGGCGCTCGAGTCCGGACGCTGGCGAGAGGGCAGTTTCGGGGCGAACACTCAACGGCCTCGGCCGACGGTAACCAGAGAGGATGGATGGATGACACGGATTAAGTTGCTAGCACTACTGTTGATCGCGAGCCTCGCGGGGAGCATCGCGATCGCGGCCGCGGCTCAGGCGGGCTCCAGCGCGCACCCGGCGATCACCGAAGAACAGAAGCTGGAACTGCGCGAAATCGAAAAAGAACGCATCGAAGAGGCGAAGGAAAAGCTCAAGGAAAAGCGCGAAAAACAGAAAGAAAAGGCCGTCGAACAGAAAGAACGGCAGCACGAAAAAGCCAAGGAAAAGAAAGAAGTCCAGCGCGAAAAGGCCAGGGAAAAGCGCGAAGTCGAGAAGGAAGAATGGGAGGCCTATCTCGAAGAAGCGCTGGCCCAGAATCGCCTTGAAGAAGCCGAAGCCGAAGTGCTCGAAAAAGAAGAACGCGCTTCGATAAAGGCCGAAGAAGTGAGGGAAAAACAGAAGGAAAAGGCGATCGAAGCCAAAGAACGCCAGAAAGAAAAATCCCAGGAACGCAAAGAACTGCAGAAGGAAAAGAACAAGGAATTCCTGGAACGGGCCATCGAAAAGGCCCACGAAAAGCGCGAAGCTGAAGAAGTCAAGCTCGAAGAAGAAGACCTCGCGGTCGTCTGATCGCGCCGCGCGGCGAGGCGGTTCCCATCCAGACCGCCTCGCTCGCGCTCAATCGTTCCGCGCGGCTACGCGTAGCACACAGTTCTCAGCCGCACAGCCAGATGGCGCGGCTCACTGTGGCAGGCTCACCGCTTCGAGCACCTCGTCCCAGTCGTCGTACCCGTCGACCGTTTCGATGTTGAGCAGACTGCGTTCCAGCCGTGCCACCGTCTGGGCGAGGGCCCGGTCCGCGGAACCCTCGTGGGGGCCGAGCAGCTTCGCGGGGATCGTGTGCGCTTCGAGCGCCGCCACGTGCCGGTCAAAACTCGTGGTGCTCGCCGGCGGCGGGCCGAAGCCGCCGGCCCTCCACGCCTGCACGTCGCCGCAGACATCCGGCAGCGGCAGCGACGCGAGCCCTCGCAGGGTCGTCACGTAGGCGTGCGCCGCCCGCGTGATCCGACTTACGCTCCAGTGCAACCCACTCACCGTTCGCGCGAAGCTCGCGATCGCGTGCGAGTTCACACCGTAGGTGATCGACCACAGCGCTCCCGCCACCTCGTCCGTGAGCGGCCACTCCGCTTCGGACTGTGGCGCCCCCGCGCCCACCCCGGGACATTCGCGCCTGAGCCGGCGCGCGTAGGAGTGGACCTTTGCCTGGGCCGTGCCCACCGTGGCCTGGCTGGCCCGCGCGAGGGCGTAGCTGGCGAGCAGGTAGGCGTGCGTGGCCGCCGTATCGCCACCGGACGCATGTGCCTCCGCGGGTGCCCCGGCCAGCGCGAGCACCGTCAGCATGCTCAGCAGCGTCACAAATATCCCTCTCCCTCGAGCGAGCATCCCGTTCGAGGGTAGCTCCATCCGGCGGCTGCCCACCGGCCCCTGAGCGCACACGCGATACTGCCCCGATGGCATCCGCCGTCGCCGGCACGACAGAGGGCCGGCCGCCCGCCGGCAGAACCGCCTGGGCACGTAATCTCGGCGCCCCGGTTCGTGCCTTCCTGCGCGAAGAGACCGCTGGAGCGGTCGCGCTGGTCGCCGCCGCCGTGGCGGCGCTCGTGTGGGCCAACTCCCCCTGGTCCGACACCTACGCCTCGTTCTGGTCCACGAAGCTGCAGGTGAGCCTTGGCAGTCACGTTCTGGCGGGAACCCTGCGCCAATGGGTCGACGAAGGGCTGATGACCCTCTTCTTCCTGGTGGTGGGCCTGGAGGCCAAGCGCGAGCTCGACGTGGGAGAGCTGCGCGAGCGGGGGCGCCTGACGGTCCCCGTGGTGGCCGCTCTTGGCGGCATGGCCGGCTGCGTGGCCATCTACCTGGCGATCAACGCCGGTGGTCCCGGCGCCGGCGGCTGGGGCAGCGCCCTGTCCACCGACACCGCCCTCGCCCTCGGCGCTCTCGCGCTTGTGGCGCCCCGCGCGGCGCGCCTGCGTGTCTTCCTGCTCACCCTCGCCGTCGTCGATGACCTGGGCGCCCTGATCGTGATCGCGCTCGCCTACTCCCAGCACATCTCCTGGGTGGCTCTCGCCGTGGCCCTCGCGCTGTTCGCCGCCCTGGTGGCTCTGCGCTATGCGGGTTCCTGGCGCGAGCCCGCGGCGGTGCTGGTGGGCATCGGCGTGTGGCTGGCGATGTTCCGCTCGGGCGTGGACCCCGTGGTGGCGGGGCTGGCCATCGGACTGATCACCAGTGCCTATCCCCCCGCCCGCGACGATCTCGAGCG
>DATJVV010000082.1:0-3935 GCA_035501635.1 Solirubrobacteraceae bacterium
GCTTGTGGGGATGGCGCAGGAGGCGCTCCAGGACCCAGGCGAGGGAGCTGGAGGTGGGGCCGTCGAGGAGGAGGGTGACGAGTTCGTCGCGGAGGTCCTGGGGGGTCATGGGTGAGCCGTCCTCGTAGCGGGCGTGGGCGAGCATGGAGGCGATGTCGGGGCGCTCGGGATGGGGGGGCTGGGCACGGCGGCGGCGGACCTCCTGAAGGACGGCGGTCTCGACGAGGGTGATGGCGGCGCGGAAGTCGTCGTCGGCGACCATGGAGCGGGGTCCGAGGAGGGCCATGAGGGTGAGGCGGCGGGGGTCGTTCATGCGCTGGGTGAGGGTGCGCAGGAGCTCGCGCAGGCGGATGAGGGGCTCGGTGCGGAGGGGGCCGAAGACGACGGACATGACGACCTCGAGGGTGATGTCCTGCATGCGGGGCCACAGCTCGAAGGGCCGGGCGTCGGGCCAGCGGGCGATCTCGGCGCGGGTGGCGCGGGCGATCATGTCGGCGGCGTGCTCCATGCGCTGGCCGTGGAACGGCGGGAGCATGAGGCGGCGGCGGGTCATGTGGGCTGGCTCCTCCAGGAGCATCACCGAGCGGGGGCCGAGGACGGGGCCGAGGAGGGTGTTGGCTTCGCCCACGCCGAGGGACTCGGGGGGAGCGGTGAAGACGCGCTTGACGTCGGCGGGATCGGCGAGGATCACCCAGGTGCCGGAATGGCGGACGCGGAGGGTGAAGATGTCGCCGTAGCGTCGCTGGCAGCGCTCGAGGAAGGGGAGGGGGCGGCGGGCCCAGCCGACGGCCTGCAGCGAGGCGGGCATGGAGGGGCCGGGGGGAAGTGAGGAACGGAGCAAGCGATTCACACTTTTCATGGTTGTCGTTTCCAACTGGGGCGGTGGCGGCGGGACTCGTGATTTTCCCGTCTATGTTTCTCTTCAGCGGGGTTTCATTATCTTTGTTTCTATCGCGGCTTTTGGCTTGTTGGAGCCAGTTCGACGGCCGCCGGGAAGCACCAGGGGACGTTCTCGCCCGCCGCGAAAACCGCGGCGCCTATGATAGCCGACGCGTTTGAACACGCAGAAAGAGCATGGGGGCGTTTTCGGGGAGGTGGCGGGGAACGTGGTGAAATTCAGCGCGTTGGCGAAAATTGCACGGGGGGCATCGAGATTTGGTGTAGGTTGGCAGCGCAGTTGGCGGTGGCATACACGCACCAGTGCCTTAATCGGTTAAAGGACCGGCCTTAAACGCCGTTGATCCGGGTTCGAGCCCCGGCTGGTGCATGACATGGAGTCCACCTCTCACCTCCGGCCGTGACCGCAAACCTGTTCGACTACTTCGAGGACGTGCGGGAGCACGACGAGGAGCCCGCGCTGTGGGCGGCGCGGGCGCCGCGACGGCCGCACAGGCGGATCGACGTGAAGCTGGTGCCCCGGGCGGCGAACTGGCGGGAGGATCCGCTGGCGCTGGCGGCGCTGGAGCGGATCGAGCGGGAGCCGTGGGTGGCGGAAATGGCGGCGAACGGCGATGGGGTGGGGATCCGGCTGAGCGACAGCTGGATCGAGACGGCGGGGGCGGCGCTGGAGGCGGGAGGGAGCGCGGAGGCGACGCTCTCGGATCTGGCGCACGGACGGAGGTACTCGGTGCAGTTCTGGGACGCGAACGCCACCAAGGCGCTGCACGTGGGCCACCTGCGGAACCTGGCGACGGGGAACGCGGTGGCGGCGGCGCTGGCGCAGGCGGGCGGGCAGGTGGAGCGGCGGAGCCTGATCTCGGACGCGGGGAGGAGCATGGGTGAGGCGATGGCGGGGGTGCTGAGCAGCGGGCGGCACGCGCGGTCCTGGCCGGACGGGGACGAGAAGAGCGATCACTTCGTGGGGCTCTGCTACGCGGACTACGTGGCGGCGAGCACGAGCGTGGGGGAGGCGGAGCTGGAGCACCCCGAAGATTCGCTCACGCGGGAGCTGACGTTGCGGGGGGACGAGGCGGACGAGCTGCTCAAACGGGTGCTGGCGGGGGACAGGGAGGCGCTGGAGCTCTGGTACAAGACGCGGGCGTGGGTGATCGCGGGGCAGCGCAAGACGCTGGCGCGGCTGGGGGTGGCGTTCGACCGGGTGTTCTTCGAGTCGGACTTCCTGGCGGAGGCGGCGCAGCTGACGGCGTCGGGGCTGCGGGACGGGCGGCTGCGGCGGCGGGAGGACGGGGTGGTGGTGTACACGACGGGACTGGCGGACTTCGAGGAGTTCCCGCTGGTGCGGGCGGACGGGCTGCCCACCCAGCACATGCGGGCGCTGGCGTACTGGATGGCGGCGCCGGAGCTGGGGGACGTGATCTCGATGCAGGTGTGTGGCACGGAGTGGGTGTCGCACGTGACGTGCAGGCGCAAGCTGATGAACGAGCTGCTGGGCGGGAACGGCGGGGGCAACGGGTGGTGGGGGCCGGTGGAGGTGGAGGGCGGCGAAGGGACGGCCGGGCGGGAAGGGGCGGCGGGACATGGAGCGGCGGGTGAGAACGGGAATGGCGCCGGGAACGGGCACGGCCCGGGGAGCGGGTACGTGGGGATGCACCCCACGCACGACATCTTCAACGGGATGGTGGCGCGGCAGAAGCGGGCGCTGGCGTCCAGCGAAGGGGCGCTGCTGATCGACGAGCTCACGGAATGGATCGACGAGCGGATCGATGCGGACGCGGAGGGTCATGAGGTGAGACGGAACCACCCGGCGCCGGAACGGATCGCGGCGCAGGTGGCGCTCGGATACTTCCTGCCGCACCCGGTGGCGCCGAGGATCGACTTCGAGCCCGAGCGGCTGCTGCGGGGGCGGGAGAGCCTGGGCTGGGATCTGGCGCGGGCGCAGGCGCACAGGAGGGTGAGGGAGGGCAGAGGGGGGACGCCGGCGGAGGATCCGGACTACCGGTTCGCGGTGGTGCAGTCCGAGCTCTACCGGCGGTACCTGCGGCTGGCGGCGGATCGCTTCGACGTGCGGCCGCTGGCGCATTACCTCAAGCACCTGGCGAGGTGGCACCTGGAGCGGGAGCGCAGCGAGCACGTGGAGCGGGTGGTGCGAACGCTGCTGGAGCGAAGCGGACGGGGGCTGGGACTGGAGACGGCGCGATGAGCACGCTGCTGGTGGACAACTACGACTCCTACACCTACAACGTGTTCCACCTGCTGGCGGCGGTGCGGGGGGAGGAGCCGCTGGTGGTGCACAACGACATGGTGTCCTGGCGGGCGCTGTCGCGGTGGGACTTCGACGCGATCGTGCTCTCGCCCGGTCCGGGACGGCCGGAGCGCTGGCACGACTTCGGGGTGTGCTCGGACATCCTGCGGTGCAGCGACATCCCGGTGCTGGGCATCTGCCTGGGCCACCAGGGTTTGGGGCGGGTGCTGGAGGGGATGGTGGCGAGCGCGCCGATGGTGATGCATGGAAGGCTCTCGCGGGTGAAGCACGTGGGGAGCGGGCTGTTCGAGGGGATCGAGCAGGACTTCTCGGTGGTGCGCTACCACTCGCTGGCGGTGACGGGGCCGCTGGGTCCGGACGGGCGGGTGACGGCGTGGACGGACGAGGGGGTGGTGATGGGCATCGAACACCGGCGGCGGCCGCTGTGGGGGGTGCAGTTCCACCCGGAGTCGATCGCCACGGAGTTCGGGTACCGGCTGGTGGAGAACTTCTACGGGCTGGCGCGCAGGCATCGGCCGCCGCGATCGCCCAGGAGCAGGCCGGTGGCGCCGGCGGCGGTGGCGGGGCCGGCGGCTGAGCGGGCGCGGGAGGAGCGGCGGCGGGAGCGGGAGGGCTCGCGGATGAGGCTGCTGTGGCGGAGGATCGAGGGAGAGCCGGACACGGAGCGGCTGTTCGAAGGACTGTTTGGGAAGGCCGAGCGGGCGTTCTGGCTGGACAGCGCGGACGCGCCCACGGCGCTGGCGCAGAGGTCGTTCATGGGCACGAGCGGGGG
>DATJVV010000083.1:0-2855 GCA_035501635.1 Solirubrobacteraceae bacterium
GACGATCATCCGCGAGGAGGCCGAGCGCCTGCTCGAGCACCACTCGGACCTGGCCAACTTCCAGGACATCTCCACCGACCAGGTCGAGATCACCGACGACGACCGCTGGAAGACCTTCTTCCTCTACGGCTATGGCTTCGAGGCCAAGCTCGGCGTGGAGATGTGCCCGCGCACCGCCGAGCTCATGCGCCGCATCCCCGGCATGACCACCGCCATGTTCTCGATCCTCTCCCCCCGCAAGCACATCCTCGACCATCGCGGCCCCTACAAGGGCGTGCTCCGCTACCACCTCGGTCTGGTGGTGCCCCGCGACGCCGAGTCCTGCAGGATCAGGGTGGGCGAGCACTTCCGCTGCTGGCACGAGGGCCAGAGCGTGATCTTCGACGACACCTTCAACCACGAGGTCTGGAACGACACCGACGAGACCCGTGTGGTGCTGTTCGTGGACGTCCTGCGGCCCCTCCCCTCCCCCTACGACGCCATCAACCGGGCGATCGTGAAGGCCATCGGCTACTCCCCCTTCGTGCTCGACGCCAAGCGAAACCAGGAGGCCTGGGAAGCCCGCTACCGGGCCCGCCGCCAGGCCCAGCCCGCGCCCGTCTGAGCAGGCGCCATCCCACGCGCGGGCCTCGGGAGCGTGCCGGCCTTCCGAACGCGGGCGGCGATTCTCAATCGTGCTCGGTGTGCACCGACACGTCCCGGATCTCCGGGTGTGTCGCGCGGATGCTCCGCTCCAGCTCGTCCGCCAGCGCGCGCGCGTCGTCGAGGGTGCGCTCGGGGCCCAGGCAGAGGGTGATCACCGCGCGGGGGCCGTGCTCGAGATGGCGTGAGCCCATGCGCGGGTCGGGCTCAACGTGCACCACCACGTCGCTGCCCGGCAGGTCACGGCAGATCGCCTCCTCGATGGCGCTCGCCACCGCGTGGCCGTGCGCGAGGTCCGCGTCGGGCTCCACGCCCACCACCACGTCCACGAAGTGCCGCCCGCCGGACTCCCGCATGCGCAGACGGCTGACGGTCACCGGCTCGGCGATCCCCGCGATCGCCGTCCGCGCTGTCTGCTGGGCCGAGCCCGAGGCGGTGTCCATCAGCACCCGCACGCTCTGGCGCATAAGGCTCCCCGCCGAGAACAGCACCAGCGCCGCCACCAGCAGCGCCGCGATCGAGTCCGCCTGCGGATAGCCCGCCCGCACCAGCAGCAGGCCGATCAGCACCGTCACCGAGCCCACAAGGTCGAGCGTGAAGTGAAGCGCGTTCGCCCCCAGCGCCGCGCTGCCATGATGGTGAGCAGCCCGGTGCAGCGTGGAGGAGCGCAGCGCGTCGATCACGATCACCGCCCCCACCACCGCCAGCACATACCACTGCGCTTCCGCCGTCGGCCCGTGCCCGCTCAGACGCGCCACCGCCTCCGCCACGATCCCGAGGCTCGCGATCACCAGGATCCCGCTCTCCCCCAGCGCCGAGAGGTGCTCGGCCTTGCCGTGCCCGTAGGGGTGCTCGGTGTCGGCCGGACGCCCCGCCACCCGCACCGCGAAGAACGTCAGCAGCGCCGCCACCAGATCCGTGCCCGAGTGGATCGCCTCCGCCACCAGCCCCAGGCTGTGGGCCGCGACACCCACCACCAGCTTGATCGCCACCAGCGCGCACGCCGCCGCCACCGACATCAGGGCGGTGCGCTGAGGCGAGTGTCCCGGCGAGCGCCGCTTCCAACGCGAGCGCCGCTCCGACCCGGCGTGGCTGTGCAGCGCGTCGGCCATGCCGCGACTTTAGGGCAGCCGCCGGGGGTGCGAGCCCGCTCAGACCCCCGACACGTCCAGGCCGGTGCCCTGCAGCAGGCCGTTGGCCTTCGCGTTGAGCGTCGTGAAGTCCCCCGTGAGGATCAGCAAACCCAGCACAATCATGATCGCCCCGCCGATCGCGATGATCACCGGGAAGTGGCGCTTGATCACCGTCAGCGCCCCGCTGGCCCGTTCGAAGGCCAGGGCGATCGCCAGGAAGGGGATCGCGAGGCCCAGCGAGTACATCGCCAGCAGCAGCGCCCCGTGAGCCGCGGAGCTGGACACCGCCGCCTGGGTGAGGATCGCCCCGAGCGTGATGCTGGTGCACGGCGTCCAGGCGATCGCGAACGCCGCCCCCGCCACCAGCGGTCCCCCCCTCCCCGCGAGCCGCTGCAGCGACTCCGGATGCCAGGCGAAGTTCAACCGGTCCACGAACGGCGTGGCGAGGAACAGCACCCCCATCGTCAGGATCAGCGCCCCGCCGAGCAGCTCCAGCGTCTGGCGGTGGTCGTTGAGCGTCGAGCCGATCGCCGTGGCGCCGAGGCCGAGCAGGATGAAGATCGCCGAGAAGCTCCCGATGAACAGCAGGCTCGGCACGATCACCCGCCGCCGGCCCGCGTGCTCGATGTCCGCCGGCGCCACCCCTATCACCGTCGAGAGGTAGCCCGGCACCAGCGGCAGCACGCACGGCGAGAGAAAGGACACCAGGCCCGCCGCCAGCGCGATCGGGATGCCCACTCCGGTGGCCGCGTCCCCGGCCGTGGTCGCCAGGGCGGTGGCTGTCGCGATCATCTCCCGCCCACCCTCAGCAGATGCTCGTAGCGCTCCTCCTTCTGGCCGGGCCGGCGCTCCATGCGCGCCGCCAGCCTCCGCTCGATCAGGCGATCCAGTGTGTCGTGCACGGCCTCGAGATCCGCGAAGGGGTGCATGCGCTCGGCCCGCTGCTTCAGCTCCCCAGGGGTCTGGGGGCCGCGCAGGAGCAGCACGCAGAGCACCGCGTGCTCGTCGCGCCTCAGGGGCAGGGCATCGGCCAGCAAATGGCGGTACTTGGGCGCTCGACTGCCCCGTCCACTGGCCAGG
>DATJVV010000084.1:0-2337 GCA_035501635.1 Solirubrobacteraceae bacterium
CGCTCGCGCGCTCGTGGCCCAGCAGCGCCGGCAGGCGGCGCTGGTCTCCCAGCTCCACCACGATCGTGCGCCGGCCGCGGGCGGCCGCGGCGAGGGCGAGCGCGGCGGCGATCGTGCTCCTGCCCACGCCACCCTTGCCCATCACGACCAGCAACTTGCTTTCCAGCGCTGAGGCCATCGTGGCCATCCAACCTACAATCCCTGAGATGAACGCTCCCGACAGCCTGGCGCTGGAGGCGCTGGTCAGCTATGACGAGCGCGGCCTGGCGCCCTGCGTGGTGCAGGACTGGCGCACGGGCGAGGTGCTGATGCTCGCCTACATGAACGCCGAGGCGCTCGCGCGCACGCGCGCGACCGGCGAGCTGCATCTCTACAGCCGCTCCCGCCGGCGAGCGTGGCACAAGGGCGAAACCAGCGGCAACGTGCAGGCCGTGAGGGCGCTGCGCGTGGATTGCGACGGCGACACGCTGCTGGCGCTGGTGGAGCCCGCCGGCCCGGCGTGCCACACGGGCGAGCGCACGTGCTTTCACCGCGGCGAGTTGGAGCCCGGAGCGCCGCACGAGACGCTTCCGATCCTCGAGCGCACGCTGCGCGGGCGCGCCGCCGAGCGTCCCAGCGGCTCCTACACGGTCACACTGCTGCAGGACCCGAAGCTGAGCGGTGAGAAGGTGCTCGAGGAGGCCGAGGAGGTGGTGCGAGCCGCGCGCGAGGAGTCCGACGAGCGGGTCGACGAAGAGGCCGCCGATCTCCTCTATCACCTGCTCGTGCTGATTCACGGTCGCGGCCGGGAGCTGGCGGACGCGGAGCGGATCCTCGATGGCCGCCGCCGCTGAGACGCTCGCGCCCGGCGCGATCCACGGCGAGGAGCCCACGATCGAGCCGAGCCTGCAGCAAGCCCGGACGCTCGCCGCGGAGGCGCCCGCGGGCGCCATCGCGGGCGATGGCGACGGCCGGCCGTACAACCTGATCCCGCTGTGCCACAGCTTCATCGCCGACTGCGAGACACCCGTCTCGGCCTACCTGAAGCTGCGTGCCCTCGCTCCCGATCAGCCCGCCTTCCTGCTGGAGTCCGCCGATCAGGGCCAGCGGGTGGGGCGCTGGTCGTTCATCGGCGTGCGCCCTCGCTCGGTGCTGCGCTGGTCCCTGGGCGACTCCGGGGATCCCTATGCGCTCGCGGCGGCCGCGGTGGCGCGCTTTCGCCAGGCGCCGCTGGCCGACGGGGTGGGCGCGCCCGGGGCGAGCGGGCCGGGGGAGGGCGGGCCTCCCTTCAAAGGGGGCGCCGTGGGCTTCTTCGGCTATGACCTCGTGCGCACGGTGGAGCCGCTGGGGGAGGTGAACCCCGATCCGCTGGGACTGCCGGACATGGCGCTGATGCTCTCCGACGCGCTCGTGGTCTTCGACCATCTCAAGCACACCGTCACGATCCTCGCCAACGCGGATCTCGACGCCGAGCCGGAGCTCGAGCGCGCCTACGCGAAGGCGGCCGCCACGATCGGCGAGATCCGCGAGGCGCTCGCCGGGCCGGTGCCGCGTCCCGAGCTGGCGCCCGCGCGGGAGATGCCGGAGTTCCACTCGAACATGTCCGGCGAGGACTTCGAAGCGATGGTGGCGCGCATCGTGCGCTACATCTACGCTGGCGACGCCTTCCAGGTGGTGCCCTCCCAGCGCTGGTCGGCGCCCACGCCGGTGCAGGCGTTCTCGATCTACCGCGGCCTGCGGGCGGTGAACCCGAGCCCCTACATGTACTTCCTGGACTTCGGCGACTTCCAGGTCGCGGGCGCGAGCCCCGAGCCGCTGCTCACGGTGACGCGCGACCACGAGGGTCGTGCGCGGGTGACCACGCGCCCGATCGCGGGCACCCGCCCGCGGGGCGCGAACGTGGCCGAGGACGAGCGCATCGCCGAGGAGCTGCTCGAAGACGAGAAGGAGCGCGCCGAGCACGTGATGCTCGTGGACCTGGGGCGCAACGACCTCGGCCGGGTCTGCGAGGCGGGCAGCGTGGAGGTGGAGACGTTCATGGCGATCGAGACCTACTCGCACGTGATGCACATCGTCTCCTCGGTGGTGGGCAGGATGCGCGAGGGCGTCAGCGCGATGGAGGCGCTGCGCGCGGTGCTTCCCGCGGGCACGCTCTCGGGGGCGCCGAAGGTGCGGGCGATGCAGATCATCGACGAGCTCGAGCCGATCAAGCGCGGCGGCTACGGCGGCGCGATCGGCTATCTCTCCTACGCTGGCGAGATGGATACGGCGATCCACATCCGCACGGTGGTGGTCAAGGACGGGGTGGCGCACGTGCAGGCCGGCGGCGGGACGGTTGCCGACGCCAAGCCCGAGTTC
>DATJVV010000085.1:0-6506 GCA_035501635.1 Solirubrobacteraceae bacterium
GGGCCCGCGCGCGTGCGCGCGCGCCCGCGCGGGCCCCCCGAATCGAATGTCCCGTCTCCGGCCGGCCTGTCATGGCGTGCGGGGCAGGCGTCCGGACCGCCGCGCAGAATCACAGGATATGGTCGTCCTCGGCATCGATCCCGGTCTCGCCAACACCGGCTACGGCGTGGTGGCCCGCCGGGCGGGTCGCCTGGTGGCGCTCGACGGAGGCGTCATCGAGACCTCCGCCCACCTCGCCCCGGAGCGCCGCCTCGCCGAGATCCACGCCGCCGTGGACGGCCTGCTGGCCGAGCACGAGCCCGCCTGCATGGCCCTGGAGGAGCTCTACTTCGGCCAGAACGTGAAAACCGCCTTCGCCGTGGGCCAGGCCAAGGGCGTGACCATCCTCGCCGCCGGCAATCGCCGGGTGCCCTGCGAGAGCTACACCCCCCAGCAGGTCAAGGGGGCCGTGTGCGGCAGCGGCCGGGCCCCCAAGGAGCAGATCGCCCGCATGGTGGCCTCCCTGCTCTCGCTGCCAGCCCCGCCCGCTCCCGACCACGCCGCCGACGCCCTCGCGGTTGCCATCTGCCACCACAACCGCGCCCCCCTCGCCCGGGCGCTGGCGGGAGCCAGCTCGTGATCGGGGTGCTCCGCGGCGAGGTGCTCGTGCGCCGGCCCGACCACGTTGTGGTGCTCTGCGGTGGCGTGGGCTATCGCGCTGCCGTGTCCGCCCAGACCCTTCAGCACGTGCCCGCCGCCGGGGAGGAGGCCCTGCTGCACACCCACCTGATCGTGCGCGACGACGCCCTCACCCTGTACGCCTTTCACTCCGAGCGGGAGCGCGACCTCTTCCTGATGCTCCTCTCCGTCCAGGCCGTGGGCCCGAAGGTGGCCCTCGCGGTGCTCTCCGGGGGCCCCGTGCGGGAGCTGCTGGGCGCCATCGCCGCCGGTGACGCCGCACGCTTTCAGGCGGTGCCCGGCATCGGCAAGCGCACCGCCGAGCGCATCATCGTGGAGCTCCGCGAGAAGGTTCTCGGCGCCCACGACGCCCCGCCGGAGGGTGAGATCCTCGTGCGCCGAGCCGACCCCGAGGACGCCCTCGGCGCTCGCGGCCTGGCCCGCGACGGACTGCTCGAGCTGGGCTACGCGCCCGGCGAGGTCGAGGCGCTGCTGCGCGAGGCCAGCGGCGAGAGCGCCGAGGAGCTCATCGCCCACGCTCTGCGAGCGGCGAGGTCCGGGTGAGCCGACCGTGAGCAGCGACACCGCCGCCGTGCAGCGCATCCAGACCCCCTACCTGGTGGCCGAGGACGAGCTCGACCGCTCCCTGCGACCCCGCCGCCTGGAGGACTTCGTCGGCCAGGACACCCTCCGCGAGCAGCTCGCCGTGGCCATCGAGGCCGCCGGCGCGCGCGGCGACGCCCTCGATCACCTCCTCCTCGCCGGCCCCCCCGGCCTGGGCAAGACCTCGCTGGCCCAGATCGTGGCCGCCGAGCTCGAGGTGCCCTTCGTGCAGACCGCCGGCCCGGCCATGGAGCGCAAGGGAGACATCGCCGCCTTTCTCACAGCCCTGGAGCCGAGGTCGGTGTTCTTCGTGGATGAGATCCACCGCCTGCCCCGCACCCTGGAGGAGACCTTCTACCCCGCCATGGAGGATCACCGCCTGCCCATCACCGTCGGCCAGGGCGCCGGCGCCCGGGTGGTGACCCTCGAGCTGCCCCCCTTCACGCTGGTGGGCGCCACCACCCGCACCGGCCTGCTCACCACGCCCCTGCGCGACCGCTTCGGCATCCAGTCCCGCCTCTCCCCCTACTCCACCGAGGAGCTGGCGGCCATCGTGAGGCGCTCGGCGAGCATCCTCGAGATAGAGCTCGAGGAGCAGGGCGCCCTCGCCATCGCCTCCCGCAGCCGCGGCACCCCCCGCGTGGCCAACCGGCTGCTCAAGCGCGTGCGCGACTACGCCGAGGTGCGCATGCGCGGGGTCGTCACCGCCGAGGCCGCCCACGCGGCCCTGCGCCTGCTGGAGGTGGACGAGCTCGGCCTGGACCGCCTGGACCGCGAGATCCTCCACGCCATCTGCGTGAAGTTCGCCGGCGGCCCCGTTGGCCTCTCCACCCTGGCGGTGGCCGTGGGGGAGGAGCAGGACACGATCGAGGACGTCTACGAGCCCTATCTGCTGATGCAGGGCCTCATCAAGCGCACCCCCCGCGGCCGCGCCGCCACCGCCGCCGCCTTCGCCCACCTCGGCCTGGAGCAGCCCGCCCACATCGCGGCTGACGCCTCCGGGCGCGGCGCGGGCGAGCAGGCGCTCTTCTGAGGACAGGCACCAGGCGATCGCGAGCCCGAAAGGCCGAGCTCGTGCCCTTCCCGCCGCCGGCCCGCGGGGTTGGGAACGGCGGCCTTCAGCTCCGCGCTCCCCTACTCTGTGCTCATGTCGCATCCCTTCATCTGCCCCAACTGCGGTCATCGCACCAGCGAGCTGGACCGCAACCTCGGCTTCACCCGCGAGCCCAAGGGCTGCGCGAAGTGCGGCTTCGCGTTCCTCTTCGAACTCCTCGACGACTACTACCCCGCGCCCGATGCAGCCTTCTTCGTGTGCGACAAGGAGGGCCGCATCGTGGGCTGCGGCAAGAACTCCTTCTCGTTCACCGGCCTGGAGGAGGAGGAGGTGATCGGCCAGCCCGTCGAGCAGGTGCTGGGCCTCAGCTTCCACAACGGCGACCATCCCGTGCAGACCGTTCTGGAGTGGGGCGTGCGCGCGCTGGAGGTGCCCGTGCGAGTCTCCGGCGAACGAGACGTGGCCGCGGAGGCCAGGGCGGACATGTTCCCCGCCTACGACGACGACGGCGGGCTGTTGCTCGTGCTCACCCCGGAGAAGTAGTCTCCCAAGGGCAATGCAGCAGATCGGAAAACCCGCATGACCGACCGCCGTCGCAACCTGCTGGTGCTGGCGCTCGTGTTCGGCCTCGTCGCCGCCTCGCTGGTGGTGATCTTCACACAGCCCACCCGCCTGGGCCTGGACCTCAAGGGCGGCGTGCAGCTCGTGTACATCGCCAAGCCCACCGCCCAGGCGAAGGTCACCGGCGAATCGCTCAACCAGGCGATCGACATCATGCGCAAACGCGTGGATCAGCTCGGTGTGGCCCAGCCGGAAATCCAGCGCTCGGGGGGCAACGAAATCGACGTGGCCCTGCCCGACGTCAGCAACGCCCAGCGCGCCGAAGCCGAGGTCGGCAAGACCGCCCAGCTGTACTTCTACGACTGGGAGCCCAACGTCATCGGCCCCACCGGCAAACCCGCCGGCTCCGGCGAACCCAGCGCCACCGGAGGACCCAACGCCGCCTCCGCCGAAGCCGGTCTGCTCGAGTACAAGGCCGTGCTCCGCGCCGCCAAGCGGCCGCCCGTTTTGCGCAAGAACGACACCACCCTCACGCCAGGCTGCACCTCCAAGCAGGAAAACGGCTGCGTGTACGGCTCCTGGTACCTGCTGGACACCAAGCGCCAGAAGGTGCTCCGCGGCCCGGAGGAAACCGAACAGAACCTCTACGCCGACGGCTACAAACCGCCCCCCGGCGCCAAGACCAAGGTGGTGCACGTCAACCCCGGCACCGTCCTCGCGCAGGCTCGCCCCACCGAAAACCGCGCCGGCAAGGTCATCAACCCGAGCCCCAACAGCTGGTACGTGCTCAACGACAACCCCGTGCTGGCCGGCAAGGACATCACCAACCCCCAGCAGGGCTTCGACGAAGGCGCCGGCGGCACCGGCGCTCCGGACGTCACCTTCGGCTTCACCTCCCATGGCAAGGACGTCTTCCAGCGTGTCACCAAGGAAATCGCCGAGCGCGGCCAGGAAGCCCAGCTGCCCGGCGTGAGCAGGGAAGGCGCCCAGCAGCACTTCGCGGTGGTGCTCGACGAACAGGTCATCACCGCCCCCTCCATCGACTACACCCAGTACCCCGAAGGCATCGACGCCACCAACGGCTCCCAGATCTCCGGCGGCTTCACCATCACCTCCGCCCAGAACCTCGCCAACGAGCTGCAGTCCGGCGCCCTGCCGGTGAAGCTCGAACTGATCTCCAACTCCCAGGTCTCCGCCACGCTGGGCAAAACCGCGCTCAAACAGGGCATCGTGGCGGGCCTCGCGGGATTCATCGTGGTGTGCCTGTTCCTGCTCGTCTTCTACCGCGTGCTCGGCGCCATCGCCGTGGGCGGCCTGCTCATCTACGGCATCTACCTGTTCGCCCTCATCAAGCTCATCCCCGTCACCATGACCCTGCCGAGCATCGCCGGCGTGATCCTCACCATCGGCGTGGCCGCCGACGCCAACATCGTGATCTTCGAGCGCGTCAAGGAGGAGATCAGGGGCGGCAGGTCGGTCATCTCGGGCATCGCCACCGGCTACACCCGGGGCTTCGCCGCCATCGTGGACGCCAACGTGGTCACCTTCATGACCGCCTTCATCCTCTTCGCCATCGCCACCGCCGAAGTGAAGGGCTTCGCTCTGATGCTCGGCATCGGCACCCTCGTCTCCCTGTTCACCGCCGTGCTCGCCACCCGCGCCGCCCTCGGCGTGATGGGCTCCTCGAGCATGGTCAACCACCCCGCCGCCCTGGGCGCCGCCAAGCCCAAGCGCCAGTGGACCTTCGACTTCATGGGCCACTCAAAGTGGTTCTTCTCCCTCTCGGGCACCATCCTGCTGATCGGCGCTCTGGCCATCGGCGGCAAGGGCATCAACTTCGGTATCGACTTCAAGTCGGGCACCCGCATCCAGACCGCCTTCGTGCGGCCCGTGAGCTCCGCGGAACTGAGCTCGGTGATGGCCGCCAAGGGCTATTCCACCGCCGAGATCCAGAAGTTCTCCAGCAAGGGCGTGGGCGGCACCGGCTACCAGATCTCGATCAAGAAGCTCCAGCCCGAACAGGTGCACGAGATCAAGGACGCCCTCGACGAAAGGTTCGGCTCCGGCTCGGCCCATCCGGGCACCAAGAACTTCTCCAGCACATCCATCGGCCCCACCTTCGGCCAGACCATCGCCAACGCCGCCATCATCGCCATCATCGCCTCCCTGCTGGTGATCTCCGCCTACATCGCCCTGCGCTTCGAGTGGAAGTACGCCGTCCCCGTGCTCATCGCCCTGATGCACGACCTGCTCATCACCTCCGGCGTCTACGCCCTCACCGGCCGCGAAGTCACCTCCGCCACCGTCGCCGCCCTGCTCACCATCCTCGGCTACTCCCTCTACGACACCATCATCGTCTTCGACAGGGTCCGCGAGAACGTCCCCCGCATGCCCAGGGCCGCCTTCTCGCAGATCGTCAACCGCTCCATGTCCGAGGTCCTCACGCGATCCCTGGCCACGAGCTTCTGCACCCTGCTGCCCGTCCTCTCCCTGCTCTTCTTCGGCGGCGCCACCCTGCAGGACTTCGCCTTCGCGCTCATGGTCGGCATCGCCTCCGGCGCCTACTCCTCCATCTTCATCGCCTCCCCCGTGCTCACCCACTGGAAGGAGCGCGAGCCCGCCTACCGCGCCCGCCGCGCCCGCATCGAGCGCGAACTGGGCGCCGTGCCCGCCTACGCCACCGCCCTCGGCGGCGCCCCCATCGACGTGGAGCCCGAGCGCAAGCCCAGGCGCAACCGCCGCGGCTCCCTCATCGCCCCCGAGGAGCCCGGCGAGCAGCTCTCCCGCGACGAGTTCCAGGAGCTCGTCAAGGACCTCGACATCGACCGCGATACCCAGCCCGCCAAGACCGCCGACGGCTCCGCCACCCGCCGCGCCCGCGCCAGACGCGATGGCGAGGGCGCCGCCGCCACCGTGGAAAAGCCCGCCCAGCGCGCCTCCGCGCCCGCCGCCGAGCAGGATTCGGCCACCGGCGCCGCCAGCCGGGACCCCGCGGCGGACCTCACGCCAGAGGACCTCGTGCTCAAGGACGCCCCCAAGCCCCGCGAGAAGCGCCGCCGGGGCCGCAACAAACGCCACGGGAGGGCTCGCTGATGGCAATGCTCGGCTGGGTCATGATGGGTCTCGCCATCTGGCACTTCACCATCTTCCTGCCCGACCGCTTCTGGGGAGGCATCGTCGGCGCCTTCGTGGGCGCTCTCATCGGCGCGGTGCTGGCGGGCCTCATCATCGCCAGCGTGAAGTTCGGCTCCTTCGGCGTGCCCGCCGAAAGGCACACCGACGTCGCCGTGATCCTCTACTCCGTCCCCGGCGCCCTGTTGGGCATCGCCCTGGTCTATCTCGAGGGCGCCCGTCGCGAACGCCGCGCCGCCCCGGTGACCGTCGTCTAGCCGGGCCTCGCTCACGCTCATCCCCGAGGGCGCCCGTCGCGAACGCCGCGCCGCCCCGGTGACCGCCGTCTAGCCGGGCCTCGCTGACGCTCATCCCCGAGGCCGACACCCCCTTCAAAGACACCCCTTTCAAAGTGTCTCGGGGAGGTGTCTTGGGTGTGTCGGGAGTGTGACCCGAACCTAAAGGGGCGTGGGGGAGATGTTCTGTTTTGAACTGCGTATAGCAATGGTTATACGGAGGC
>DATJVV010000086.1:0-5374 GCA_035501635.1 Solirubrobacteraceae bacterium
GCCGCCGGCCAGCCCGCCCCGACCCCCGCGCCCGCCGCCGCCCTCCCCGACGAGTCCCTGCTCGCCGCCGTCCACGCCGCCAGCGTCCTCGTCACTCGCTATCGCAGCCACGGCCACCTCGCCGCCCGCCTGGACCCACTGGGCTCCGAGCCCGAGGGCGAACCCGGCCTGGACCCCGAGTCCGTGGGCCTCACCGAGCAGGCCATGGCTCGCATCCCCGCATCCATCCTGCAGATGTACGTGCCCGCCAACACCCTCGCCGACGCCCTCCCCCTGCTGCGCGACACCTACTGCGGCACCATGGCCTACGAGGTCGAGCACATCGCCTCCCACCGCCAGCGCGTGTGGCTGCGCGAGCAGATCGAGTCCGGCGCCTTCCGCGCCCCCCTCTCCACCGAGGAGCAGCTCACCCTCCTTCGCCGCCTCACCGAGGTGGACGCCCTGGAGCGCTTCATGCACAAGGCCTACCTGGGCCAGCACCAGTTCTCCATCGAGGGCCTCGACATGACCGTTCCCATGCTCGACGAGCTCATCCAGCTCTGCGCCGCCCGCGGCGGCAAGGAGGTGGTGGTGGGCATGGCCCACCGCGGCCGCCTCAACGTGCTCGCCCACAACCTCGGCCGTCCCTACGACACCATCTTCGGCGAGTTCGAGGGCGCCTCCACGCTGGAGGCCGTCACCACCATCCCCCAGGGCGGCACCGGCGACGTGAAGTACCACCACGGCACCCAGGGCACCTACGCCCTGCCCGCCGGCGGCACCATCATGGTCAACCTCGAGTCAAATCCCAGCCACCTCGAGTACGTCTCCCCCGTCGTGGAGGGAGCCACCCGCGCCGCCCAGACCGCCCGCCAGGGCCCCCACGCCCTGCAGGACACCGACGCCGCCATGCCCATCGTCATCCACGGCGACGCCTCCTTCCCCGCCCAGGGTGTCGTCGCCGAGACGCTCAACCTGCAGGCGCTGGACGGCTACCAGGTGGGCGGCACCGTGCACCTCATCATGAACAACCAGATCGGCTTCACCACCGACCCCGACGACGCCCGCTCAACCCACTGGGCCTCCGACCTCGCCAAGGGCTTCGACGTGCCCATCATCCACGTCAACGCCGACGACGTGCCCGCCTGCATGAGCGCCGTGCGCCTCGCCTTCGCCTTCCGCCAGGAGTTCGGCCACGACGTCCTCATCGATCTCATCGGCTACCGCCGCTTCGGCCACAACGAGTCCGACGAGCCCGCCTACACCCAGCCCGAGCTCTACACCAAGATCAAGACCAAGAAGCGCGTCTCGGAGCTGTGGGCAGACCGCCTCATCGAGGACGCCGTCACCACCCGCGAGGACGTCGAGCGGCTCGCCCAGGGCGTCTGGGACAACCTCACCCTCCTGCACCAGCGCCTGAAGACCAGGATCAAGGCCGCCGAAGAGCAGGGCGCCGAGCAGAGCACCGGCGAGTACCAGCTCGACCGTTCCCCCAGCCCCGACGTCCAGACCGCCGTGCCCGCCGAGCGTCTCACGGCCCTCGGCGAGCAGCTCCTGCACGTGCCCGACGGCTTCACCGTCCACCCCAAGCTCGTCAAGCAGCTCGACCGCCGCCGCGAGGTCCTCGAGCGGGACACCGGCATGGACTGGGCCCACGCCGAGTCTCTCGCCTTCGCCTCCCTGCTCACAGAGGGCACCCCCATCCGCCTCACCGGCCAGGACACCGAGCGCGGCACCTTCAGCCAGCGCCACCTGGTCCTCCACGACGCCAAGACCGGCCAGACGATCTGCCCGATCCAGAACCTCCCCGAGGCCCTGGCCCCGTTCGAGCTCCACAACAGCCCCCTCTCGGAGCTCGCCTGCCTGGGCTTCGAGTACGGCTACTCCCAGGAGTCTCCCGAGACCCTCGTCCTGTGGGAGGCCCAGTTCGGCGACTTCGTCAACGCCGCCGACGTCATCATCGATCAGTTCATCGTCTCCGGCCTGGCCAAGTGGGGCCAGACCTCCCGCCTGACCCTCCTGCTCCCCCACGGCTACGAGGGCTCCGGCCCCGAGCACTCATCAGGGCGCCTGGAGCGCTTCCTCGCCCTCGCCGCCGAGGGCAACATCCGCGTCGCCAGCCCCACCACCCCCGCCCAGTACTTCCACCTCCTGCGCCGCCAGGCCCTCGTCGCCAAGCAGCGTCCGCTCGTCGTGATGACCCCCAAGTCGCTGCTGCGCCTCCCCCAGGCCACCAGCCAGCTCGCGGAGCTCGCCGGCGAGAGCCGCTTCCAGCCCGTCCTCGCAGAGCCCGGCGTCACCCCCGAGCAGGTCACCCGTTTGGTGCTCTGCACCGGCAAGATCTACTACGACCTCGTCGGCCATCCCGACCGCCCCTCCCACGAGGGCCTCGCCGTGGGCCGCGTGGAGCTCCTCTACCCCTTCCCCGAGGGCCAGATCCGCGAGCTCATGCACTCCTATCCCAACCTCAAAGAGGTCGTCTGGGTCCAGGAGGAGCCCCGCAACATGGGCGCCCGCGCCCACATGTTCCCCCGCCTCATGCAGATCATGCCCGACCACATCGGCTTCGGCTACATCGGCCGTCCCGAGCGCGCCAGCCCCGGCGAGGGCTATCCCGCCGCCCACATCGCCGAACAGAACCGCATCGTCACCACCGCCATCGACCTCCGCGTGCCCATCTCCCAGTTCCCCAAAAAGACTCCCGGCCAGCGCTGATGGAAGACCCCCGGCCAGCGCCAATGCCCGCCCCCCGCTGATGGCCTCCCTCTGGCGCCGCTTCAGGCTCATCCTCGCCCAGCGCCGTCGCAAGCGCCGCATGCGCGGCTGACGATCGTCCTCGCCGGCGCTGGAACATCTTCCCTTTTTCATTAACCGTATAACCATGGTTATACGGTGCTTTGAAAGAAGACGCTTTTTGGACGGTCCGGCCCTCAGAGCCCGCGCCAGACCGGCGCCCGCTTCTCCTTGAACGCCGCCGCCCCCTCCTTGGCGTCCTCGGAGTCGAACACCGGACCCGAGATCGCCCGCTGGCGCTCCCACATCTCATCGCTGCGCCAGTCGTACTGCTCCTGCAGGATCCGCTTGGAGGCCATCAGCGCCAGCGGCCCGTTCGCCGCGATCGCCCCCGCCAGCTCCAGCGCCGCCTCCACCGCCCCGCCCGGCTCCACCAGCCGGTTCACCAGCCCGAGCTCGTGGAAGCGCTCCGCCGGCAGGGGGTCTCCGGTCAGCGCCAGCTCCATCACCAGGTGGTAGGGCATCCGCCGCGGCAGCCGCAGCAGCGCCCCGCCCGCCGCCACCAGCGAGCGCTTCGCCTCCGGGATGCCCAGCCTGGCCCCCTTCGCCGCCACGATCAGATCGCACGCCAGCGCCACCTCCATCCCCCCCGCCACCGCAAACCCCTCGATCGCCGCGATCAGCGGCTTCTTGGACGCCCGCTGCGCGATCCCCGCAAAGCCCCGGTCCCCGTACCACGGCGATTCCCCCTTCACGAACGCCCCCAAATCCATGCCCGCGCAGAAGAACCCTCCCGCCCCCGTGAGCACCCCCGCCGAGAGGCCCTCCTCGCCGTCCAGCTCCTCCAGCCCGTGCGCGATCCCCTCCGCCACCGCCCCGTTCACCGCGTTTCGCACCTCCGGCCGGTCGATCGTGATCAGCAGCACGTTCTCCCGCCGCTCGATCTTCACCGCCTCCCGCGCCGCCGTGCTCGTGGTGGGCTTCGCCGCGGACATGCCTGCAGGCTACAGGCTGGCGAACAGCGTGAGCTCCGGCTCCCGGTCTCCCCGCAACACCTCCAGGTCCACCTCCACGCAGTCGATGCCCCGCGACCGCGCCAGCACCCGCGCCTGGGGCTTGATCCAGCGCGCCACCAGCACACCCTGGCAGTCCGCCATCGCGGGATCCAGCCGGATGCGCTCCAGGTATCGCGTGAGCTGCTCCACCGCGTCGATGGTCCCCAGCCGCTTGATCTCCACCGCCACCCACCCATCGCCCGCGTCCCTGCACATCAGGTCCACCGGCCCGATGTCCGTGGGCCACTCCCTGCGCACCAGCCGAAAGCCCTCCCCACACCAGCCCGGACACTCCGCCAGCAGCTCCTGCAGTTCCCGCTCCACCCCCTCCTTCTCAAGGCCCGTGCTCACGTCCAGCTCGTGGTCGATGTCCGCCAGCACCTCCCTCAGGGTGATCTCCAGGCGCTCCTCGTCGCGGCGCTTTCTCACCACCAGCCGCCTGGTCTCCCCCGCGCCGTCCTCCTCCTCGATCACCGTGGGCGGCGTCATCCAGTTCAGCGGCTTCACGTTCGGCCCGCCCCCGTCCGACCACACCATGAAGGTGCCGTCGCTCTTGAGCATCAGCAGCCGCACCGCCTCCGCCAGCACCGTGGTGGTGCGGCCGATGTAGGACACCTCGCAGCGGGCCACGATCAGGCGCATCCCGCGACCGTACCCGCCCCGGCGGATCGACGCCAGCGCGCCCCAGCGGATCGACGCCGGCGGACATCCTTTTTCGGGGCCCCGCGCGCGCGGGCGCGCCCGCGCGCGGGCAGGCTGTTTCGAGCAGGAAAGGCCCCGCCGAGAATGCCGCCGCGACCGCGCGTACGCTGGCAGCCGTGGCGATGGACAGCTCCGCCCCGCGCGCTTCCGGCCAGGTGGGCCGCCCCTACCCGCCGCCCCCCGCGCCGGAATCCAGATGGCCCGCCCAGCTCACGGTGCTGGCCGCCATCGGCCTGCAGCTCGCCCTCCCCGACCGCCTCACCGTCGGCCCGAGCTGGGTGCTGCCCACGCTCGAGGCGCTGCTGCTCGTGGGTCTCTTCGTCATCACCCCCCATCGCCTGGAAGAAGAGCACCCGACCCGGCGCCGGGTGGCCCTCGCGCTCACCGCCGTGGTGAGCGCCGCCAACGTCTACTCCCTGGCCGCCCTCACCCACTACCTGCTCCATCACCACGTCATCGAAGGCCACCTCCTGATCGGCTCCGGCGTGCTCATCTGGCTCACCAACTTCCTGATCTTCGCCCTCTGGTACTGGGAGCTCGACCGCGGCGGCCCCGGCGTGCGCGCCGCCGGCAACGACGGCCCCCCGGACTTCCTCTTCCCCCAGATGTCCGACGATCGCGTCGAGCCCCTGAACTGGCGCCCCCGCTTCGTCGACTACCTCTACGTGTCCCTCACCAACGCCACCGCCTTCTCCCCCACCGACACCATGCCCCTGTCCGCCATGGCCAAGTCAGTCATGGGCCTGCAGGCGCTCGTGTCCCTCATCACCATCGGCCTGGTGTTCGCCCGCGCCATCAACGTGCTGTAGATGGGCCGCATGCGGCCCATCCGGGGCCGCGCATGCGCGGCCCCACGGACGGCGCATGCGCCGTCCGGCCGGGGGCCCATGGGCCCCCCGGAACAA
>DATJVV010000087.1:0-7296 GCA_035501635.1 Solirubrobacteraceae bacterium
GGCGATGGCGCGGGATATGACGGCCCAGCCACCGGCGCGCAGGCGGGCGCCGGCGAGGAGCAGGGAACCGCTGACCAGCTGGTGGACTGGCAGGAGGTCGGGCTGGGTGGGAGGTTGAGCGGAGACCCACACGCGACGATCGCCGAAGTCCAGGAAGCTCGAGCGATAGAGACCCAGGGCGCGCACGCCGGGGAGGTGGCGCAGGCGGGAGAGGGCGACGGGGCGGAAGGGTGTGGTGGCGAGCAGATTGGCCTGACCGCGAGGAAAGGCCCAGACGGCGGCCGCGGAGCTGACGTCGGCCGCGGAGGTGTCCAGGCCGCGTTGGAGGTCCGCGCGGGCGCCCTGGATGGCGACGCTGCCGAAAACGGCGATGGCGCCGGTGGAGGCGATGGCGACCGTGCGTGGCCAGGAGGCGGGTGAACGCAGCTCGGCGACGGCCACGAAGGGGGCCGCCAGACGCAGGTCCACGGTGAGACGGTCCGCGGCGGCGAGAACCAGGCGCAGGAGGGCGGGGAGCATCAGCAGCAAAGCGACGGTCAGGGTGGCGACGCCCAGGAGGGCGCGGTTGGGCGCCAGGAGGAGCACGAGGGTGGTGGCGAGCAGGCTGAGTAGGCCCGCCGACAGCTGGAGACGGGGTGCGAGCAGGACACGGCGTTTGCGCTCCACGGCGGCGAGGGGCCGGTTGGAGAAGATGTCGCGCACGGGTGTGAGCACCGCCACGCAGGCGGCGGCAAGGCCGGCGAGGGTCGAGAGTGCCACGGCCTGGAAGGTGACGATGCGCTGGGTACCCACGGGAAAGGCGAAGGCGAGGAAGCCGGGGCTCGTCTGGGAGAGGCGCGCGGAGAGCAGGTCGCCGAGGCCGAGGCCGAGCAGACAGCCGACGAGGGCGAGCACCATGGCGTCCAGCAGCAGGACGGCCACGACACTGGCGGGGCTGTAGCCGTCCAGGCGCAGATCGGCGATCAGGCGGCGGCGGCCGGGGGTGGTGAAGAGGATGGCGTTGAACGCGAACAGGAAGCCCACCAAAGCGCTGACGGCGGCGAACAGGCCGGTGGACTGGTTGGTGGGAGCGGCGGCCTTGTCCAGCAGGGTGGAGTCGAAGTCGGCGGGCTCCACGGCGAGGTGGCGAGGGGCGGCAAGCCGGTCGAGCTCCTCGCGGACCTGGTGTTCGCGACCGGGGCCGGAGCGGATGAAGACGCGGGTGATCATGTGGGGAGCGCCGACGAGCTGCTGGGCGTAGGCGAGAGGGGCCAGCAGCACGGGGCTGGCGGCAAGGGGTCCGATTTCGGAGGCGCGCAAGGTGAGGCCCACGAGCACGCGATGGGACAGGGCGCCGATGTCCACGGTTACCGGTTGGAGGTTCGCGATGCCGAGCTGATGGGCGATGGGTTGGGGCATCGCCACGGCGTGTTGGCGGGAGAGGGCGACGGCGGTGAAGTGCTGCAACAGGGAGCCGCCGAGGTGCACGAAGGTGGGCTCGGCGCCCACGAGTTCAACGGATCGTTCGCCGGAGGGGCCCACGATGTTGGCCTGGGCGGTGAGCACCGGAGCGGCGGAGAGCACGCCCGGGAGGCGACGGATGCGGGGGAGCAGGTGTTCGTCGAAGCCGGTGGGGCCGCGGGCCTGCAGCTGCAGGCGGGACTGGCCCACCAGGCTGGCGGTGAGCTGGCGGACGGAGCCGTTGAGGCTGGTGCTGGCGACGTCGGAGGCGAACAGGAGGGCCACGCCGACGGCGATGCCCAGGGCGGCGAGGGTCTCCTGGACGAGGCGTGGTCGCAGGCGGACGCGATAGAGGTGGAGGATCCCCGAGGGGCGCATGGAGATGCCGGCGGGGTATGTGAGGAAGTCGCGTAGAGGGAGTCTCACGGAACACGTCCTCCCGCTACTGGGAGGCGGCCACCACCACGGGAACGCTCGGGGGGGGACGCTCGGTGAGCTGGCCGTCCCTGAGGGTGCTGACACGATCGGCGAAGCCGGCGGCCTGGGGATCGTGGGTGGCGAGCAGCACGGCGGCCTCACGCTCGGCGCAGAGCTCCGCCAGCAGGGCCAGCACCTCGGCGCCGGATCTGCTGTCGAGATTGCCGGTGGGCTCGTCGGCGAGCACCAGTTTGGGGTCGGTGGAGAGGGCGCGGGCGATCATCACCCGCTGGCGCTCGCCCATGGAGAGGGTGTCGGCGCGATGGCTCAGGCGATGACCCATGCCAAGGCGCTCGAGCAGGGGAGCCACGCGGCGGCGCGCCTGGCGGGCGGTGAGGCCCGCGCCGAGGAGCTTGATGGCGGCGTTGTCGAGCGCGTCGGCGCCGGGGATGAGGTCGAGGGACTGGCGGATGAAGCCGAGCTCGCGCAGACGGTAGCCGGCGGCGGCGCGGGGGGCGAGGCGGGAGATCTCACGGCCGTCCACGATCACGGCGCCCTCGTCGGGCGTGATGATGGCGGCGGTGAGCAGCAGCAGGGTGCTCTTGCCGGAGCCGCTGGGCCCGTACATGGCGAGGAACTCGCCGGGCAGGAGGGTGAGGGAGACGTGGTCGACGGCGTCCACCCACTCGATGCCGTCGATGGGGTAGCGCTTGCAGAGTTCACGCAGCTCCAGCACGGGGCCCCACTCAGAGAGAGCGTTGCTTGCCGGGGAAGTCGATCACGTTCTCGCCGTCGTCGTCCTGGGAGAGGATGAGGCCGCCTTCGCTGAGGGAGCCGACACGGTGGGCACCGAGCATCTCGGGCATGTCGGGCACCGTCATGAGCACCCCGAGGCCGCGTTGCTCGGCGGCGGCGGCTAGCAGGGCTATGACCTCCTCGCGCTGGAGGATGTCGAGGTTGGCGGTGGGGTCGTCGGCGATCAGCAGCCGGGGCTCGCGCACGAGGGCGTGGGCGATGCACACGAGGGTGCGCTCGCCGTCCGTGAGCGAGCTCCAGCCGCTGCGGGCGCAGTCGCGAACGCCCACCTGGCCGAGGGAGGCGCTGGCCCGGCGCAGGGCCTCGCGCCGGGACACGCGGCCGAGGAGGGGCAGGGCGACGTACTCGATGGCCAGCATGCCCTCGCTGAGAGGCCCGCTGCGCTGGACCCAGCCGATGGAGGTGCCGAGCAGGTGGCCGAGGCCGGGACGGCGGGAGCGAACGTCGCGGCCCTGAAAGCTCACGATGCCGCGGTCGGGGGGTTCGAGGCCGGCGGCGACCTTCAGCAGGGTGGTCTTGCCTGCTCCCCGGCGACCCCAGATGGCGATCATCTCGCCGGCGCGGACGTCGAGGGAGACGTCGTCGAGAACCACGGTCTCGTGGGGACCGCGCCAGTAGCTCTTGCTCGTGTGGGTCAGCGAGAGCAGTGCCGCCACGGGTCACTCCGGCGGATGAACGAGGCTTGGGAAGGGCTCGTGAGGACCGGCGCCCAGCACGTGGGGTCGCACGGGCGCGGTGCCGTGCTGGTGCAGGAAGAGCTTCATCGTGGAGCGCGCCTCCTGCAGCCACTCCACCCGCAGGCGCAGCTGTTTGACCTCGGTGTCTCTCACAAGCCGGGCGGCCACCTCCCCCCAGGCATGCTGAGAGCCGCCGGGCGCGCGGCGGGCTTCGCGGGCGAGGGCGGCGATGCGCTCCACGCAGTCCTGCTCCTGGGCCAGGGACATCTCGACCAGGCGGGGGAGCTCGTGGGGGCGAGCCATCACGAGCTTGAGCTCGAGCTCCCGTCGGGGAGCCTCCAGCGCGGACGGTCCGAACATCCACTCGTCGAAGAACGACACCCCACCGGGGGTGGCGCTGTAGATGGTGCGGGCGTGCCCGCCCGAGCCGGCGGGATAGAGGCTCTCGTCGGCGGAGACGAGCTTGGCGCTGGAGAGCTCTTCCAACGCCGCGTACACGGCGGGCCGCGACCAGGCCCAGGGGGCGCAGCGGTCGGCCAGGCGCTTGTAGAGACCGTAGCCGTAGTCGGGCCGCTCGATTACGAGACCCAGGACCGCATGCTTTGACGCCATCGCTCTGTCCGCCCCTTTCGCCGCTCGGCCATCCACCCCGGTGGCCGCCACCCTCGATCTTACGCGATTGGACGCAATTCTGAACTTTTCTAATATGATGACAACTGGTAGACGGGGCGTCCCGCCCGTGGCAACCGGGAGATCTCGCCCGCGGACGGGAGCCGCGGCGGTGCCTCCTGGAGCCACGCGCGGGTCAGTACCTGAAGGGAAGCTCCGCGGCGATGTCGGCGAGGCGGGGGGCGGAGGTGTCGCGCTCTGAGGGGATGAGCTGCTCGGCGGGCAGGGGCCATTGGATGGCGATGTCGGGGTCGTGGTAGGCGATGCCGCGCTCCACCTCGGGGGAGTAGTAGTTGCTCTGCTTGTAGAGCACGTCGGCGACCTCGGAGAGCACGCAGAAGCCGTGGGCGAAGCCGATGGGGCAGTAGAGGATGTGGGCGTTCTCCTCGGTGAGCTCGAAGGCCTCCCACCGCCCGAAGGTGGGGGAGCCCGCGCGGATGTCCACGAGCACGTCGCAAATGGCGCCGCGGCCGGCGCGCACGAGCTTCGCTACGCCCTCGCCGACCTGGAAGTGCATGCCCCGCACCACGCCCCTCGCGGAGCGGGAGTGGTTGTCCTGGACCATCTCCTCCTCCACGCCCAACTCGGCGAACGCGGCTCGACGGTAGGTCTCCATGAAGAAGCCGCGGTGATCGCCGAAGCGATCGGGCACGATCAGCAGGGGGCCGTCCAGGCGGGTGGGGAGCGTCTGCACGTGTTCTCTCCTCGGTCTCGGGCCGGGAAGTGTATGGGCGGCGTCACGCTCCCGCCAGCCAGCGCTCGGCGTTCTCGTCGTGGATCTCACGAAGGGTCGACTCGAGGTCGTGGGCCAGAGTCCAGTCCGGATGGTCGCGCTGGAAGGGCCGCAGGTCGGTGATCCACCAGCGGTGATCGCCCAGGCGGGCCGTCTCGTGAAGGCTCCATGACAACTGCCGGCCGGCGATGGCCTCACAGAGGTCGATGGCCTCGAGCATCGAGCAGCTGTTGGAACGGCCGCCGCCGATGTTGTAGAGGGCGGCGGGACGGGGGGAACGGTGGAAGGCCGCGAACGCGGCGACGAGGTCGGCGGCGTGGATGTTGTCGCGCACCTGCTTGCCGGCGTAGCCCTGGATGGTGTAGGGCTCGCCGGTGACGGTGCAGCGCATGAGGTAGGAGAGGAATCCGTGCAGACGGGCGCCCGCGTGGTTGGGGCCGGTGAGGCAGCCGCCGCGAAAGCACACGGTGGGCATGTGGAAGTAGCGGCCGTACTCCTGCACCAGCAGGTCGGCGGCGGCCTTGGAGACGCCGAAGAGGGAGTGCATGGAGGCGTCGATGGACATGGTGGTGTCGATGCCCTCGAAGCAGGGATGCTCGGGGGGCAGCTCCAGGCGGCGGTCGAGCTCCACGAGGGGCAGCCGGTTGGGGAGGTCGCCGTAGACCTTGTTGGTGGAGCAGAACACGAAGGTGGCCTCGGGCGCGTGGGCGCGGGTGGCCTCCAGGAGATTGAGGGTGGCGCCCGCGTTCACCTCGAAATCGGTGTGGGGGTCGCCGGCGGCCCAGTCGTGGGAGGGCTGGGCGGCGGCGTGGATCACGAGCTCGATCGCCCTGGCGTGCTCGGCGAACAGGCGCTCCAGCGCGTCGCGATCGCGGATGTCGAGCTCCAGCGAGCGAAAGGAGGAGCCGTATTCGCCGAGCAGCCTCGCGGTGGTGTGGGCGGTGGATGCGGCGGGGCCGAAGAAGCGGGCGCGCATGTCGTTCTCGAGGCCCAGTACGTCATAGCCCGCCGCCGCGAAGTGGGCGACCGCCTCCGAGCCCACGAGGCCCCCGGATCCGGTGACGATGGCGATTGGCATGAAGACCCGTTCTATCGCGTGGAGCAGAGGAACGCCTCCGTTTCCGCCAGCCCCGCGGGGGTGCCGATCTCATAGAAGCGCTCGGTGGCCTCGAAGGCGAGGAGCGCCCGCTCGGCGGCCAGGCGATGGTAGAGCGCGGCCAGATCGGTCTCGCCGCGCGGGGCTCGCGCGAGCGCTTGTGCGGTGAGCCCGCCGAGGCCGTAGTCGATCCAATGCATCTCGGGGGTGGGAGCGTGCTTGTCATAGCTGGTGACGAGACCTTCGCTCAGGAGGGCGTTGGAGGTGTCCCAGCGGCCCTCGTTGCGCAGCACGGCCATCACCGCCGGCAGGCCGCTCGCCCGCCAGGCGCCCGCCACGGCGCGGTAGTCGATGCGCAGGTAGGTGTCGCCGTAGAGCACCAGGAAGCGCTCGCCCAGCAGGGGGGCCGCGCGGCGCAGCGCCCCTAGCGTGCCCTCCAGGCCGGGGGCGTCGTGGCTGTAGGAGATGTGGATCCCGAAGCGCTCCTGGCCGATCGTGGCCTCGATGCGCTCGCCCAGGTAGCCGACGCACAGCACCGCCTCGCGCGCGCCGTGAGCGGCGAGCAGGCGCAGTTGGTGAAGCAGGAAGGGCTCGCCGGCCACCTGAAGCAGTGGCTTGGGGGTGTGATCCACGCGCTCGCCCAGGCGCGTGCCGAGACCTCCCGCGAGGATGGCCACGGGGGGCACGTCGCGGTCGGGGAACCGCTCGTTCACCCCAGCCATCTCCGGCTCACCCTCATCTACGCCGGCGTGCGCGCTCGAGATGAGACGAGGACGCCGTCCACCCGTCGCAGCGTCCCCAGGTCCCCCTCCCGCGCGAGTCGTTCCCGAAAGGCGTGCTCGCGCCAGGGGTCCCACTGGGCGGAGATGAGCTTGCCGGTGAACGCGACGTGGCGTTCGAGCAGCTCGCACACCAGCTCCGCGGCCTCGCTGGCGGGCACGCCGCCGTGCTCGAGCTTCGCGCGGGTGCGCTCGTAGTAGTCCGCGCCCACCCGCTCGGGGCCGGCGGCGAGGGTGCTTCGATGCATGTCGGTGGCCACGAAGCCGGGGGCCACGCTGTTGATGCGCACGCCCTCGCCGATGAGCTCCGCGGCGAGGTTCTCGCTCAGGCGCACCACAGCGGCCTTGGAGGCGGCGTAGGCGTCGAAGCGGGGCAGGGGCGCGGTGGCACCGCCGCCGCTGAAGGTGACGATCGCCCCGCCGCTCGCGCGCAGCCCCGGCAGACAGGCGTCGATGGCGAGCAGGGTGCCGGTCACGTTGACCTCGAGCGTGCGCCGGAACTCCGCCGCCGGGTAGGAGCCCACGGGGCCGATCGGATCGAGTCGCGCGGCGGCGCACACGAGTCCGTGCACGTCGCCCAGCTCCGGCGAGATCTCCTCCCAGGCGTGCTCGTCGGCGACGTCAAGTGCCAGCGCCCGATGTCCCTCGCCGGGCAGCTCGGCCACGCTT
>DATJVV010000088.1:0-5648 GCA_035501635.1 Solirubrobacteraceae bacterium
GGGGATGGGGAGGGGGAGGGAGACCCCTTCGCCGGCATTCGCATGGCCCTCGCCGCCGAGGCCACCTCCTCGCTCGCCGGCCACACCTCCTCGCTCGCCGACATCCCCCTCGGCCCCCGCACCTCCCATGCGCCCGCCCGCGGCGCGCACACGCTGCTCGCCTACCGCCAGTGGGTCGCAAGAGCGGGAAGCACCCCCGAGGGCGTCCCCGGCGCCTTCCTGGGCGAGCCCTCCTGGACGCCCGAGCGCCGCTTCGAGCGCGTCTTCGAGCGCCTCGCCCTCCCCGGCTTCGCCCGCATGGGCCGCTACGAGCTGCTCGTCACCCTCGGCCGCCTCGCCGTCTACCCGCTGCGCCCCGCCACCCTCGCGCTCGTGGCCGCCCGCGCGAGTGGGGGAGAGGATCCCACGCTGCTCGCCGCCAAGCGCGTGTTCGGCATCGGCGACTCCCAGCTCATGGAGCGCCGTGCTCTCGCTCTCGCCCAGGCCCTCGAGATCCCCCTGGACGCGCTCGAGCTCGCGCTCGCCAACTGGGAGGCTTCCCAGCGCGCCACCCTGGGCTTTCCCGCCCACATCGAGGATCTCGCCGTCCGCGCCCGCGCGCAGGCCGCTCTGGGCCTGTAGGGAAAATGCCGTCCTCCCGGGCGCCTACAGTTGCGCCAATGCCACTTTGCTTCATCGAGCCCCAGGACGCCATTCGCGTGATCGCGGAGTCGGTGGGACGCGAGGCTCGCAGGCAGCTCGTGGGGGAGGTGGTGCGCGCGTGGGTGGACGACATCCCCGAGCAGGAGCTCTCCGTGCACTACGCCAAGGCCGTCGCCGGCCTGGACGAGGACGACCTGCACCTGCTCGCCGCCTGGCACGCCTCCCTGGAGGTGGGCCACCCGGTGCCCAACACAGACTTCCTCGTGGGCGTCTTCCAGAGCCTCGGCGACAACCGCCGCGAGGCCCTGAAGATCGCCGCTGGCTTTCGCGGCGAGGAAGCCTTCCAGGCGGGCGTCTCCGAGGAGCAGGCCCTGGACACCGTGCTCCCCTGCCTCTCCCGCGAGCGCGCCATCGAGCTCGCCCACGAGTGCATCCAGCTCTACGCCTGGGACCGCCTCGGATCAGAGAACTAGGCTGGGGTCGCTGAGCGGCCCGCGCTGCCACTAGACTCAGAGGCCGTGTCCGAGCTCGAGCGCCAGCAAACCGAGGGCCCCATCCCCGCCGGGTCCGCCCAGGCCGGCCTCACCGTGGACGACGTGATGGACGCCCTCTCCAACGTCATCGACCCCGAGCTGGGACTCGACTTCGTGGAGCTCGGCCTCATCTACGGCGTCACCATCGACGACGGCGACGTCCACGTCACCTTCACCCTCACCACCCCCGGCTGTCCCATCGGACCTCAGGTCAGCGAGCAGATCGAGGAATTCGTCGGCGAACTCGACGGCGTCAAGAACATCCACAGCGAGATGGTCTTCACGCCCCCCTGGACCCCCGAGAAGATGAGCGAGGACGCCAAGTTCGCGCTCGGCTACTGAGCGGCCCGGGCTAAGCCGCGGGCGCGGCCCGCGCGGCGGTCTCGCGCGCGAGCGACACCAGCGTGGCCAGCTCCCGGTCGATGCTCTCGCCGATCAGGTCGAGGTCGGGCAGCGCGTCGAAGTCGCCCAGCAGCCCGAAGTTCATCTGGCCGTTGTAGGACATGATCGCGATCGCCAGCGCGTGGTCCTGGGGCAGGAACGCCACCGGATAGGCCGCCAGCATCTCCCGGCCCAGCACGTACAGCGGGAACTGGGGCCCGGGCACGTTGGTGATGATCAGGTTGAACAGCCGCGTGGAGAAGTTCAGGCGCGAGGCCTGCGCGAGGATCGTGGGCGGCGCGAAGTTCTGCACCCCCGCGATCACCTCCGCGCCCAGCGCCTGCTTTGACTCCTTCAGGCCGTCCATCGCCTGCGACACGAACCGCAGGCGCTGCACCGGGTCGGCGATGTACACCGGCAGGGGCCCTCGCATCACAACCACCCGGTTGCCGAGCTGGTGGTGCTCGTCCTCCGCTCGCACCGACACCGGCACCAGCGCCCGCAGCTCCAGGCCCTCCGTGCGCCGGCCCCGGGAGATCAGGAAGGAGCGCAGCGCCCCCGCCACCACCGCCAGCACCACGTCGTTGACGGTGCCCCCGAACGTGTTCTTGATCAGCTTGAAGTCGTCCAGGCCCTTGCCGATGCCCACATACCGGCGGTGGGGCCCGATGTGCACGTTCAGCGGCGTCTCCGGCGCCGGGTTCAGGCCCGCCCAGATCAGCTCCCCGATCCCCTCCGCCGCCTCTCGCGCCCGCGCCAGCGCCCGGTCGGGATGGGTGAGCGCCTCCATCGCGTCCTCCGCCAGCTCCAGGCCCGCCCGCACCGCCCCCCTCAGGCCGCTCAGCAGCAGCTCCGCGGAGCTCGGCTCCCGGTGGGGCCGCCAGGCCCGGCGGGGGTGTTTGATCGCCGGCGGCTCCCGGCTGAGGTCGAACAGCATCGTCGCGAGGTCCACCCCGGAGATGCCGTCGATCAGCGAGTGGTGGGTCTTGGAGATCAGCGCGAAGCGCTCCTCGCTCAACCCTTCGATCACCCACATCTCCCACAGCGGCTTGGAGCGATCCAGCTGCTGGGAGAAGATCCTGGCGGTGAGCGCGCACAGCTGCTCCCACGCCCCCGGGCTCGGCAGGGCGGTGTAGCGCACGTGATACTCCAGGTTGAAGCCCGGGTCGTCGATCCACACCGGCCGGCCGCTGTCCAGCGCCGTGTGCGCCAGCTTCTGGCGGTAGCGCGGCACCAGGTGCAGCCGCGTGCGGATGTGTTCCAGGAACGCCTCCATCTCCGGCGGCGGCCCCTCGAGGATCGTCAAACCCCCGATGTGCATGTGCGAGCTCGGCCCCTCCTGGTGCAGGAACGACGCATCCACGGGCGTCATGCGATCGAGGTGCTGTTGAGCCATGCGCGGTGAACGAGCCTCCCGCCCGTACAATAGAGCCCGGTGGCGAACACGGTCGAGAAGCTTCTGCTGGCCGCTCCCCGCGGCTACTGCGCCGGGGTGGACCGGGCCGTGCAGACCGTCGAACGGATGCTCGAGCTCCACGGACCCCCCGTGTACGTGCGCAAGGAGATCGTCCACAACAAGCACGTCGTCCACCGCCTGCGCGCCCGCGGAGCCGTGTTCGTGCAGGAGCACACCGAGGTGCCCGAGGGGGCCATCTGCGTGTTCTCCGCCCACGGCGTGTCCCCCGCCGTGCGCGAGGGCGCCAGCCAGCGCGGCCTGCGCACGATCGACGCCACCTGCCCCCTGGTCACCAAGGTCCACCGCGAGGCCGTCGGCTTCGCCCAGCGCGGCTACACCGTGGTGCTCGTGGGCCACGAGGGCCACGAGGAGGTGGAAGGCACGATGGGGGAGGCCCCCGAGCGGATCCTGCTGGTCCAGCACGAGCGCGACGTGGACGAGCTGCACGTCGAGGATCCCGAGCGCGTGGCCTACATCACCCAGACCACCCTCTCGGTGGACGAAACCAGCGCCATCGTCGCCCGCCTGCGCGAGCGCTTCCCCGCCATCACCGGGCCCAAAACCGACGACATCTGCTACGCCACCACCAACCGCCAGGCCGCCGTCAAGCAGATGGCCGGCAGCTGCGACCTGGTGCTGGTGATCGGCTCCCGCAACTCCTCCAACTCCGTGCGCCTGGTGGAGGTCGCCCGCGACCGCGGCACCGAGGCCCACCTCGTGGACAGCGCCGCCGAGGTGCCCGAGCAGTGGCTCGCGGGCAAGCGCGTGGTGGGCATCTCCTCCGGCGCCAGCGCCCCCGAGGACCTGGTGCAGGAGCTGCTGGCCTTCTTCCGCGACCGCGGCGTGCATGAGGTGGAGGTGGTGGACGCCGTCAGCGAGGACGTCCGCTTCATGCTTCCCAAGCCCGTCCGCCAGGCGCTTGCCACGAGCGGCGCGGCTTGAGAACACTCGTCGTCTCCGACCTGCACCTCGGGGGCCTCTCGGGCATCGACGTGCTCCGCCGCCCCGCCCTGCGCGAGCCCCTGCTCGCCCGCCTGGCCGACGTCGACCGCCTGGTGCTGTTGGGCGACACCCTCGAGCTGCGCCACGGCCCCCCCGGCGAGGCCCTCGCGGCGGCCCGGCCGTTCTTCGAGGACCTCGGCCGCGCCCTCGCCGGCAGGGAGCTCGTCCTCTGCGCCGGCAACCACGACCACGCCCTCCTCTCCACCTGGCTGCAGGCCCGCGCCCTGGACCCGGCTCCGCCGCTGGGCCCCGAGCAGCGCGTGCAGCCCGCCGACGCCTCGCCCATGCTCGCCCGCATCGCCGACTGGGCCGCCCCCGCCCGCGTGCAGATGGCCTACCCGGGCCTGTGGCTGCGCCCCGACGTCTACGCCACCCACGGCCACTACCTCGACGCCCACCTCACCATCCCCACCCTCGAGCGCCTGGGCATCGGCCTCATCGGCCGCCTGCTCGAACGGCCCGCCAGCGCCCTCTGGGGGGTGCCCGACTACGAGGCCGTCACCTGCCCCATCTACGGCTGGCGCGACATGATGACCCGCTACTTCCCCGCCGGCCCCGCCCTCAACGGCGTGGCCACCGTCCGCGCCTGGCGCGCCCTCGGCGGCGGTCGCGGCGTGGACGAGCGCCAGCCATCCCAGAACGGCGCCCGCCCCGCCATGTGGCGGCTGCTCGCCGCCCGCCTTCGCGTTCACGCCCTCAAGCGCGCCTTTCCCCTGGTGGTCTCCGCGCTGAACCGCGCCGGCATGGGCCCCCTCAGCGCCGACCTCTCCCGCTCGGAGCTCCGCCGCGCCGGTCTGCGCGCGATGGGCGAGGTGGCCGCCCGCCTGCGGCTCGCCGACGCCCACGTCATCTTCGGCCACACCCACCGCGCCGGCCCCTTCCCCGACGACCTCCAGCAGGAGTGGCGCGGCCGCGCGGGCGCCCGCCTGATCAACTGCGGCTCCTGGACCTACGACGCCATCTTCCTCACCGCCAAGCCCGGCGAGAGCCCCTACTGGCCCGGCAGCTGCGTGCTGGTCGAGGACACCGGCCCGCCCCGCCTGGAGCGCCTGCTGCTCGACCGCTCCTTCGCCGAGCTCAGGCCGGTCCCGGCGTGAGCGAGCTCAGGCCAGCCCCGGCGTGAAGCACGTGGCGTGGCAGATCACGCCCTCCTCCAGCTCCAGCTCCAGCGTCCCCGCCGTGTGGCGCTCGTGCTCGATCAACGGATACGCCCCCGGGCCCCGGATCGCGATCGAGGCCATCCCGCGCTTCCCCCCCCCGGCGGAGCCATCCCGGGCGGAGCCATCCGAGGGCGCCTGACCGGGAGCCGAGCCGGCGGCGAAGCGCACCTCCCCCTCGCCGGAGAGCACCAGCCACACCCCGCCCGCCTCGTAGGCTCCCGTGTAGGCCCCCCGCCGATCCTCGCTCTGGGCCGCCAGCAGCGCCTCGGGAGCGTCCCCCGGCCGCTGCGGCGGCAGGGGCTCCCGGCTGATTCCCAGCAGCTCCTGGATCGCCAGCTCGCTCTCCAGATATCCCCCCTCGCCATAGTGGTACTCGAACAGCCGCGCCCGCCCGTCGAAGAGGTAGCGCGCCGGCCAGCCCAGGTTCTCGTACTCCCGCCACAGCTCAAGCTCCGAGTCGATCGCCACCGGGTA
>DATJVV010000089.1:0-10875 GCA_035501635.1 Solirubrobacteraceae bacterium
TTTGCGGTGGCGGAACTGGTAGGAGCCGATCTCGAAGATGGCGGCGACGATGGCCTCCACGGCGGTGCGGGTCTGGGGGAAGGCGCTCTGCTGGATGCCTTCCTGGAGGAAGATGGCGAAGGCGGCGTTGCTGTCTTCCACGCGCTGGATGGCGGGGGCGCCGACGGCGTGGGACTCGACGTATACGACGTAGGGCATGGGGTTGGTGGAGATGAACTGGCTGGCGGCGTGCATGGCCTGCCAGACGCGCTCGGGCCAGGCGTCGGCGCTGAAGAAGGCGCTGGCGGAGACGGCCATGAGCTGCTGGAAGGCGAGCTCGTGGACGGCGAGGAAGGCCTGTTGCTTGTCGCGGAAGTGGGCGTAGAAGACGCGCTTGTCCACGCGGGCGGCGGCGGTGATGTCGGCGACGGTGGTGGCGGTGTAGCCCTTCTCGACGGCGACTTCGGCGGTGGCGAAGAGGATGCGCAGGCGCTGGTTGCGGGCGATCTCGTTGCGGGAGAGGCGGGAGCGGCCGGAGGGGAGGGGCGTGGGGGGCAGCATGGGGAGCTCGGAGACGTGGTCGGATGGTCCGGGGGAGGGTCCGGGCTCGAGGGTGCGCCAGCGATGTTCGCGGGCGGGGCGGTTGTATGTCTCGGCCCAGCGGACGAGCTCGTCGCCGACGTTGGTGAGGTCGCGTTCGCCGCGGTGGATGCGCAGGGCGAGAAGCCAGTGGGTGGCGCCGATGAGGGCCTTGGTGGGAAGGTCCGGGGAGGGGACGTCGGGAGGGGTGGCCTGACGGGCCTGCTCGACGAGGTTCTCGATCTCGCGGACGGTGCGGTCGCGCTCGAGGATGGCGCGGGGGCCGCCGGCCATGGTGACGTTGGCGAGGAAGCGGGCCTGGACGGGCTCGGCTTCGGCGCGGGCGATGAGGCGGCGGACGGCGGCCTGGGGGGCCTGCTCGGGGGGGGCGTGCTCGAGGGCTTCGCGGATCTGGGCGAGGAGGCGCTCGGAGATGTCACGGTTGACGGCGAGGAAGCAGTCGTCCTTGTCCTCGAAGTAGTCGTAGAAGGTGGGCCGGGAGACACCGGCGTGGGCGATCACCTGGGAGACGTTGGCGCCGGCGTAGCCCTCGCGGTCGGCGACGGCGAGCATGCCGGCCAGGAGGCGGTCGCGCTGGGTGTCCTTGCGTCTATCTGGAGCCATGACGTTTATCCCCGTTGGCAGCGACGCGGCGACCCGACCGTGCCGGCGCTGCTGAGCATAAGTTAGCTGAAATCCCTGTGAGAGAGCCGTTCGTGGCGGCGATGGGGGTGGGTGAGCCGGATTAGGGCATTTCGGAATGCTCGGGGGAGTGGCGATCCTGGGATGGGGGTGGGGCGAATGAGCACCCGATTTGTTTATGACCGTAGGGTGGCTCAGCGGGACGTGGCGCGAGCGATGGCGGCGGCGAGCTGCTCGAAGGTGAAGGGCTTGGGCAGGATGGCGGCGAACTCGACGCCGAGGTCGTGGAGCTCGGGCGGGGGGGCCTGGCCGGCGATGGCGATGAGGGGCAGGAGAGGGTCGATCAGGCGGACGGCCTGGGCGGTGGCGAGGGCGACGGTGTCGGAGGGCTCGAGGATGAAGAGGTCGGCGTCGCGGATGTGCTCGGGGCCGGGGGCGCGGACGGCCACGGGTTGGTGGCCGAGCTCGGAGACCATGCGGGCGAGCAGGCGGCGGAGCTCCTCGTTGGGCTCGCAGATCAGGATGCGTGTCATGGGACGATGATGGATGGCGCCCGTGAGAGTGGGAGAGGCCTGAAGGTATGAAGTGGGTATGAGCGAGATTGGGGCCGGAGGGGCGCGGGTCCTGGTGATCGACGACGACGAGATCGCCCGGGCGCTGCTGCGGGAGATGCTCGAACGGGCCGGTTACGAGGTGCGGGAGGCGCCCGACGGGAGGGCGGGGTTGAGAGCAGTGTACGAGGATCGTCCCGAGCTGGTGATGCTCGACGTGGAAATGCCGGAGCTGGACGGTTGGGAGACGCTGGCGCGGATGCGGGACCTGAGCGAGGTGCCGGTGTTGATGGTGACGGCGCGGGGGGGCGAGTCCGAGCGGGTGCGGAGCCTTCGGGGAGGGGGGGGAGCGGACCCCGGTCGCTGGCCTCCGTGCGGGGCGCCTGGCGGGGTCGGGTGCGGATCGCCGAGGACTTCGAGGAGCTGCCCGAGGACATCGCCGAGGCGTTCGGCGCACGAGCATGTGGCGATCGTCTCGAGCGACGATCGCCTGCGGGCGTATGGCGTTCGCGTGGAGTGGTGAGCTACTGGGCGCTCGATCAGCTCAGCGGCGAGGAAGCGACCCTGAGCGGCAGATCTGGATGGAGCCTCGCGATCAGCTTGCTCAGCGCCTCGAAGTCGCGGCAATTCTCGGTGGCCACATCGCGCCCGTGCGTCCACGCGCATGCGGCGATCTGGATGTCGAGCACCCAGCCCGCGCGCTGTTCGGGCCTGGTGGCCTTGCGACGAGCGCCGGTGGGCGGCGTCGGTTGCATCGCCCGCAGGCGTCCCGCCAGGATGGCTGCGGTGCGACCCAGCGAGAGAACCTCCACCAGCTCGCTGGACACCAGCCGGATGATCCAGTCGAGGGTGGCGTTCATCGCGGGCCTGCTCGCCGCGCTTGCCTGAAGCCCCCTCACCACCTCCATCACCGTGGGCGCGGTGATCGCCACCGGCTCGCCCTCACGGACCCGCTCGAGCAGCAGGCCCTCGAGCGGTCCGCCGGGGTACAGCCGTGAGACGAGCGTGGTGTCCCAGGCGGCCGTCAAGGCTCGCGCCGACCGGCGAGCATCGCCTCGCGCATTTCCTCCGGCGAGGGGAAGGCGAGGGCGTCGCCGAGGCCGACCTCCTGCACGGCGGCCCGCCGCTGGGACGCCAGCATGTCGATCCGCTCCCGCCGCGCGCGCGCCGCCGCACCCTCCAGCGCGAGCCGCACGATGGCGTCGTTGGTGGTGGTCCCCAGCTCCCGCGCCAGCTTCCCCGCGGCGTCGAGCACCTCTCGAGGCACCGTCAGAGTGGTCCTCTGTCCGGTTCGCTTCGGCGCCCTGCGTCGCGACTCCATCACAGCGCATCATAGCGCATCATCAACCCCGGGCTCAGAGCTCTAGGGAGTGCCTCGCTTTCCAGTCGCTTCGAGGCGGCTGCCAGCGCTCGATACGCTCGAGCAATCGCGGGATGTGCTCGTCGAAGAGGGTGATGCGGTGGTGCTCGCCCGTCACGAACCCCTCCCCCGCCGCCCGCTCGAGCATGGCCGCGAGCGGGTCGAAGTAGCGCTGCACGTTGAGCACCCCGCAGGGCTTTGCGTGGATGGAAAGCTGGGTCCAGGTGGACACCTCCAGCAGCTCCTCCAGCGTGCCGAGGCCGCCGGGCAGCGCCAGGAAGGCGTCGGCGAGCTCCGCCATCAGGGCCTTGCGCGCGTGCATGGAGTCCACCACGCGAAGCTCCGTCAGCCCGCTGTGGGCCACCTCGCGGGTGGCCAGCCCCTGCGGGATCACGCCGATCACCTCTCCCCCACCGGCCAGCGCGGCGTCCGCCAGCGCGCCCATCAACCCCCTGCTCGAGCCTCCGTACACCAGCCCGATCCCCCGCCGGGCGAGCTCCGCGCCAAGATGCACGGCGGCCTGACGGAAGGCGGGGTTGGCGCCGGGGCTGGCGCCGGCGAAGACGGAGAGGCGGTTCAGGTGCATGGCCCGTCCATGGTATTACTTGTTAGTATTACCGGATGCGAGTCACCCAGAAGGGCCAGGTGACGATCCCGTTGCGGGTGCGGCGGGCGCTGGGCATCCAGCCGGGCAGCGACGTGGAGTTCGAGCTCGACGAGCACGGCGCGCGGTTGCGGGTGGACTCCCAGAGGGCGGCGCAGGAGATCAGCCGCATGGTGGGCGCCGGCGAGGGCGAGATGAGCACCGAGGAGATCCTCGCGCTGAGTCGCCGCTGAGACGCCCAGGCGTGGAGACGTTCGTCGACAGCAGCGTCCTGCTCGACATCTTCACCGGGGACGAACGCTGGCTGGAGTGGTCCCAGGAGCAGCTCACGCATGCGGCGCAGCGGGGGGCGATCGTCCTCAACGCCGTGGTCCTCGCCGAGATCTCCCCGCGATTCCCACGGATCGAGGAACTGCGCGCGGCGCTGCCGTCGATGGCGATCGTCGAGGAGATCCCGCAAGCGGCGTGCTTCCTCGCCGGCCACGCTCACGCCGACTACCGCCGCGGGGGAGGGACGCGCGAGGCCGTCCTGCCCGACTTCCTGATCGGAGCGCACGCCGCGGTGAGCCACCGTCCACTGCTCACACGCGACCCGCGTCGCATTGCCACCCACATCCCCGGCGTCACCCTCGTGAGCCCGGAGCAGCCCGAGGCGAAGCGCACGTGACGGCGTCCCGCCGCGCGTCCTGGGCAAGTCCTTGCGCGGCAAGCAACTGCCAAGGCGGTCGAGGCGTGGCCGCACAAGAGTGGACTGTGAGACGCGTTCTCGCCAGAGGGCTGCTCATCGAACGCATCGCCACCCTCGGTCCCTAGCGAATGAGCGAAGTCTGCCGCGCGCTCAGCCTCGCCACGAGCTGCTGAGGCTTCCCCTGGAACGGGTCGACCGCGAACTCCCAAACACTTCAGCGCCTCAGGGCCGAGACAACACCACGCGCCAGGAGAGATTCGAACTCCCGACCTTCGGTTCCGTAGACCGACGCTCTATCCAGCTGAGCTACTGGCGCAGGACGCCCCAGTCTAGAGGCCACGCCCCGAGATCGCCCTCGGGCCGCCGGGGTATGGCGAGACGGTGAGCGACTGTGGGCCGAGATGGTGGGCGCCGTGCGCTGAGCGGCGCGGGAGCCCGTGCCCACTCCCGCCGCGACAGCCATCCCCCGCGCCCCCTACTCTGGTGGGCAGCCCTCCGCCGATGAGCTCCCCCTCCCACGACGCCCACATCCCCGCCGCGGATTTCGAGGCCTGGCAGATGCGGTTGCACGGCCATCGCGTGATCTACCACATGGCCGGCTCGGGGCCGCCGGTGGTGCTGATCCACGGGATGCTCAACTCCTCCTGGCACTGGCGCGAGGTGGCGCTGCGTTTGGCCGAGCACCACACGGTGATCGCCCCGGACCTGATCGGCCACGGCGACTCCGCCACCCCCCGAGGGGACTATTCCCTGGGCGCGCACGCCGCGTCGATCCGGGACCTGCTGGCGGTGCTGGGCATCGAGCGGGCCACCATCGTGGGGCACTCCCTGGGCGGGGGCGTGGCGATGCAGTTCTTCTACCAGTTCCCCCAGCGCGCCGAGCGGCTCGTGCTGATCTCGAGCGGCGGCCTCGGCCGGGAGGTGTCTCCCCTGCTGCGCACCGCCACGCTGCCAGGCGCCGCCGCCATGCTCTCCCTGGCCGCCCACCCCCGGCTGCTCTCGGCGGTGCGCCGCGCGGGCGACCGGATGCGCGCCTCGGGCTCGCGCCGAGGGGTCTACCTGCAGGCGTTCGCGCGCGCCCTGCGACCACTGGAGGAGCCGGGCGCGCGCAAGGCCTTCCTGCACACCCTGCGAGCGGTGATCGACGCCCAGGGTCAGCGGGTGAGCGCCCGGGACCGCCTCTACCTGCTCGATCGCATGCCCACCCTCTACGTGTGGGGCGAGCGCGACAACACCATCCCTCTCGCCCACGGCCGCGAGGCCCAGCTCGCCTCGCCGGGCAGCCGCTTCGCCACCATCCCGAACGCCGCCCACTTCCCCCATCTCGAAGACCCGCGGGCGCTGGCGGCGATCCTCGCGGACTTCCTCGCCACCGCGGAGCCCGCCCGCATCGAGGACGGCGAGTGGGGTCACATCGTCGCCCCCATGGCCCCCCGCAGCCGCCACGAGAGCGCCTCGCCGGCCTGAGACTCTCCGATCGGGCGCCAGCGCCTGACCAGCCCCTGCCTGTCGCGCTAGCCTCCAGTCCACCGACCGACCGTCGGTCGGCCTCTCGCGGCACCCGCGAGACCGTGGGGCCAGCGGGAGCATCGATGAGCGACTGGAAGGGGCGATCATGAACACATACGTGATCCTCAGGCGTGACGCCTGGGCCTCGGCGGACGAGCTGGGCGTGGCGGCGGAGCGCTCTCGCGCGGTGGGCGACGATGAGATGTCCGAGGACATCCGCTGGATCCGCAGCTACGTGCTGGCGGAGGAGGGCGGACGTCTGGGCACTGTTTGCATCTACCAGGCATCGAGCCCGGAGGCGATTCGCGAGCACGCGTCACGAGCGGACCTCGCGGTGGACGAGATCATCCAGGTCGCCGACACGGTGGTGGTGCGTCCAGACCCGGCGGCGGCCGCGGCGTAGGCGCGGGCGCGTAGGTGCACATTCGCAGCTTCCGCTCGGAGGAATTGCCGTGCGGAAGCCGCGGGTTGTCTCCAGCCGCTTGCCCGCGGCGTCCGGCTCTGCTACAACCGGAGCAGACGCGTATGAGCGACCATCGCCACATCCACCCCCTCGGCTGGTCCTTCAGCGCGCCCTTCTACGCCTGGCGATTTAGCTAGGCGTCCGTCTCTGCTTGCGCCTCGCCGGTAATGCGCGAGGCCGCCCGGAGGTTGGCGCCGAAAGAGAGCACTCGTGTGAAACCGCCTTCAGGCCGAGAAAGGAACCAGCAGAGAAGATGATCACCTCCACCTCACACTACGTTCGCGACCAGCGCATCGAGCGCGTGGTGCCGCTCGTGCCGCCTGACCAGCTGCTCGCGGAGCTCCCCCTGAGCGACGCCCAGGCCGACGTTGTGGTGCGCGGGCGCTCGGAGGTCCAGGCGATCCTGGACGGCGCCGACGATCGTTTGCTGGCCGTGATCGGCCCCTGCTCGGTGCACCACGTGCAGGCCACCCTGGACTACGCCGCCCGGCTTGCCGCTGTGGCGGGCACGCTGAAGGACGACCTGCTGGTGGCCATGCGGGTGTACTTCGAGAAGCCCCGCACCACCACCGGCTGGAAGGGCCTCATCAACGACCCCCACCTCGACGGCTCGGCCGACGTGAACGCCGGCCTGCGCACCGCCCGGCGGGTGCTGCTGGGCGTGCTCGACGAGGGCCTGCCGGTGGGCTGCGAGTTCCTGGACCCCATCACCCCCCAGTACATCGCCGACGCGGTCTCATGGGGAGCCATCGGCGCGCGCACCACCGAGAGCCAGATCCATCGCCAGCTCGCCTCGGGACTGTCGATGCCGGTGGGCTTCAAGAACCGCACCGACGGAAACGTTGCGGTGGCCGTGGACGCCGTGCGCGCCGCCGCGGTCCCGCACGCCTTCGCGGGCATCGACGTGAGCGGCACCCCCGCCATCCTGCACACCTCGGGCAACCCCGACTGCCACATCATCCTGCGCGGCGGTCGCGGCGCCCCCAACTACGACGCCCAGTCGATCGCCGACACCCTCGCCCGGCTGCGCCACGTGGGCCTGCCCGAGCGGGTGGTGGTGGACGCCTCGCACGACAACTCCGCCAAGGATCACGACCGCCAGCGCGAGGTGGCCCGCAACGTCGCCGCCCAGATCGCCGCCGGCAACCCCGCCCTGGCGGGCATCATGCTCGAGTCCTTCATCGTGGCCGGCCGCCAGGACCTCGAGGGCGAGCAGGAGCTCACCTACGGCCAGTCCATCACCGACGCCTGCATGTCCTGGGACGCCACCGCGGCGGTGCTCGAGGAGCTCGCCCAGGCCGTGCGCACGCGCCGGGCCGGCGCCCGGTAGAGGCGCTCGACGGCTCGCGGCCGGGCGCGAACGCCTCGTCTCAGCGCAGATCCTCGACCGCGCACGGAGGATCGCCGAGCTCGAGGATCTCGGGATCCCCGGTGAGCAGTCAGCTCTTGTAACAGCGGCGCCTGTGACGGATGGTGATGCAGGTGCGGGAGCCAGCGACCTCTTCGCCGGGGGAGGCTTCCATCACAGCCCGCCGCTTGAGGAGAGGTTTGCAGGGGACCGTCGGCACATGCACGGTGCCTGTGCGCAGCGGCTGCCATGACACCTCCTCGATCCTGTCAGGGCAGGCCGTTTCGAGAGTGTTTCTTGCGCTGCCCTCACCCGACAGGTCGACGCGGCGACCGGTCGGGGTCCATGTTTCCGAACCGCAGCGCGTGCTGAAGGTGAGGGCGGGCCTCGTGGCCACATGCGGGGAGAAGCCCGATGGCAGGCCTTCGCAGAGCGAGACCGCCAGGCGCGTTCCGCGGGGAGACCAGTTCGGGCGCAGTTCCGCCGGAACGGTCGACACGCGCAGCCCTTCCGGCAATTCATAGCCGAGCAGCTCATGCACCTTCGTGCTCGGCGGCCTGACGAGCTCGAGCTCGTTGTCCACCTCCAGCTTGAGCTGACCGTGTCTGAAGATGGCGGTAGGACCCCGATACCTCACCTTACGGCGCGCGATCCGCTCGAACGCGATCGCACCGGTGGAGCTCCACTGCGGCTCGCTGTCACCGGGATGGCTCGTGAGCCGGCGCACGGGGGAGCCCGGAGTCACACCCGTGAGGAACAGGCCGCTGGCGCGCACGAGCACGATCTGGCGGCCGTTTGGCGAGAAGGCAGGTTCCGAGCCGGCCACGAGGGGCATCTGATGCGATCCGTCCGCGCGCACGAGCCAGATCGTCGCCGCCTTGCCGCTGCCCCGCTGGAAGGCGAGCATGTCGCCGGAGGGAGAGAAGCTCGGCCAGCTGTCGTCCTGGCCGGTGGTGAGCTGCAGCTGGGTGCCCGTGACGGGTTCCAGCGCCCAGATGCTGTGACCGCTGTAGAGGCTCAATTCGCCCTGCACCACCGTGTCGGCGCCGGAGTACGCGATCACCCCGTCTCCTCCCGGGAAGGTCGCCATGGCCGGCGCCGGGACGCTCATCGCGACGACGCCCACAGCCAGGAGCGCTCGCGGCGGTCTAGTCGAGCGACGGCGCGCCCGTGATGCGGCGATCCTCATGACCGGCGATGCTATCCCATATGATTCCTGATGTAGGGACTCTTCCGATCAACGCGTCAACCAGGGAGCGCTGTTGGGCGAGAAGCGGGCAGGCTCGCGGCTGATCAGCACCGGGCAGGCGGCGAGCGCGCTCGCCGCCGTGATCGCGGCCGGCTTGGCGGTCTGGGCCCTGGTCAAGCCGGCGGGCCCCGCCGCGGCCCTGAAGGTGAAGCTGACGAGCCACGCCACCGAAGCGCCGCGATCGGAGTTCAGCTACTTCGACAGCCACCCCGCGGAGCTGGCCCGCGAAGAGGCCCACCTGCACGCCCTCTTCGGTTTGAGCAGCCGGGAAGCCCGGGCGGAACTCGAGAAGAAGCTGGGCGTCACGGTCGAATTCGACGCCGACACCCAGGGTCCCGCCGGGCACGTGTGGAACGTCACCGAGACGTTGTTCAACGCCACCACCGGAGAACGCGTGGCCGAACCCAACTCGAGCATCCCCCCCGCCCGCTACACCTCCAGCGCCGGCGACCAGACCCACCCCTTCCCGAGTTGGTTCGAATACCCGCGCCATCCCGGCCGCTATTACGTGGAACTGGAACTGAACGACGGCAAAGGCAGCCAGGAAACGGCGAAAACGACGCCCTTTCGGGTGCCGTGAGAAACAGCCCTGTCGCACGATCGCCGCTGCAGCTCTGAGATCGGTGGTTTGCCGGTTCCAAGAGGTGGAAAGCCCGCTTGGACGGACGTGGAAGGGGGTTTGCTCCACAGGCACCTCCCAGGCGCCGCTCGACAAGCCGTTGCCCGCTCTCGCCGCGCGGCGCTCGCGCGCTGAGCCTGGCGCTGGGCCTCGCCGCGACGTTCGCGCTCGCGGCGACGTTGGCGCTCGGGGCGCCTGTCGCGCCCGCCCTCGGGGCGTCCACGCCGGATCGGAGACGCGGTGGGTGCTCGCCTGGACCGCCCAGCCGCGCTTTCTCTCGCCGTTGAACCCCGGCAGCATGGTCGTGGGGCTCTCCTCCTGCTACTGCGGCGTGTAGGCCCGGGCCCCCCTTGGACACGATCCCAGCCAGATTCCGCTTGCCATCAGCGGCCGCGCGGACTAGAATTCCGGTCATGCCGGAGATTCTTCCGCTTTCGTCCGTCAAGGCGCATCTCTCGGAGATCGTCGATCGCGTCGAGGGCGAGCATGAGCGCATCGTGCTCACCCGGAATGGCAAGGCGGCAGCGGTGCTCATCAGCACCGACGACCTGGAAGGGCTCGAGGAGACGCTCGCGATCCTGTCCGATCCCACGCTTCGCGAGCAAATTCGCGAAGGCGAAGCCGCGGCGGCGGCCGGTGACACAGCCACGCTCGAGGAGTTGCGGGCCGACCTCCGGGCCAGACGCGCGAGCGACCGGGCCGCGTGAGCAACAGGCCGTGGCAACTGGTCGCCGCCAGCTCTGCCCGCCGCGATATCCAGAGCCTCCCCGAGAAGTACGCAGCGGCGGTCCTCGAGCTGCCGCCGATCATCGCCGCCAACCCGAGGCGCCTGGGCAAGCCGCTGCGGTTCGAGTACGAGGGGCGCTGGTCGGCCCGTCGCGGCCCCTATCGCATCATCTACAGCATCGATGAGGCGGCCCGTACAGTCACCATCCTGGCCGTAGGCCATCGAGCCGACATCTACCGCGGCTTTCGCCTGTAAACGCAGGAGACCCGCTCGCCGATCTGCGTGCACGCGGACTGGTGCGAGAGCCGACCCAGCCCAAGCGGCCCAGTGCGGGACACCGGCAACTACAATCGCTTGAGCCGGTATCTGACCTCGTTATCGAGCAGCGACGCTGATCGCCTACTTCGATACGTCCGCACTGATCAAGCTCATTTTCGCCTGATCGAACAGATGTCCGTTGCCCTTGAAGGCAGCGGCGGGCTTGCCGATAGTGCTCGTACAGCAACCAGTCAATGCACTGACAAAGGCAAACCCGTCGCGAGGCGGGGACGCAAAGC
>DATJVV010000090.1:0-2434 GCA_035501635.1 Solirubrobacteraceae bacterium
ACCCGCCGGGGGGCTCAGGTGTGCAGCGGTGGACTCAGGCGCCGAGCTCGGCGAGGGTGCGGGCGACCTCGGCCTCGATGTCCAGCGGGTGCAGGCCCTGGCGTTCGCGGCGTTCGTTGCGGGCGACCACCAGCTGGAGGACCTCCTGGAGGAGCTGCTCGTCACGCTGGGGGGAGGAGGTGGGCTGGACGGCGGTGAGGCGGGCCACCTCGGCGTCCACGTCGAGGGGGGGCTCGCCGCGGCGCACCCGGCGTTCGCTGCGGGCGGCCACCATCTGGCGGATCTCCAGCTCGCGCTCGTGGCGCTCGCGGGCGCTGGGGCCCAGGAGGGCGGTGTCGGCGGGGAGCTGGAGCTCCTGAGAGCCCGGCAGGGGCATGGTCTCGGGGGTGGTGTCCCCCGGATCGGCCTCCCCGTTGGCGTTCGAGCCCGTGAGGCTGCCCTCGCCGATCTGGTCGTAGACGTTGCCCTGGCCGAGGAGGAACACGAGGGACATCACGATGGACAGGGCCACGGCGCCGAAGACGACCACGGAGAAAGCGCTCTCCATTGTGTGATTGTTGCGAACTTCGGGCCTGCTGGGGGTCCGCGGGGCGAGGGTGCCCGCGTGGGGCGCCTGTGGGGCTGCCTGCGGGCTGGCCGCGGGGGCGCCCGCGAGGGTGCAGCGGGGCCGCGTGCATGCCTGCCTGCGTGCCTGTCCGCGGGGCCGGCTGCGGGGCGGGGGCGCGGCGGGCGCGCTACCCTCTGGCCGGGGCGGTGATTGACCGATCAGTCAATCGGCCGGCTCCCGGGGCGGCGGCTCGCCAGGCCGAGAGTGCGCCCTCATCGAGACCTGCACGAGGAGAACAGGAACAGACATGGTGGATTTCACGCTCACAGACGAGCAGAAGAACCTGCGGGAGATGGCTCACGACTTCGCCGAGAAAGAGATCCGGCCGGTGGCGTGGGAGTACGACAGGGAGGGCACCTGGCCGCGGGACATCGTCGAGAAGGCCTGGGAGGTGGGGCTGATGAACACCCACATCCCGGAGGAGTACGGTGGCGCGGGGGCGGGCTACCTGGACGGGTGCCTGATCGAGGAGGAGCTTTCCTGGGGCTGCTCGGGCATCCAGACGTCCCTGGGCTGCAACGGGCTGGCGACCGCGCCGGTGATCCTGGGGGCGTCTGAGGAGGTCAAGAGGGAGTACCTGGGCCGCCTCACGGAGGCGCCGTTGCTGGCGTCCTTCTGTCTCACCGAGCCGGACGCCGGATCGGACGTGTCGGGCATGCGCACCACGGCGGTGAGGCGGGGTGACAAGTACGTGATCAACGGCTCCAAGTGCTTCATCACCAACGGTGGGTACGCGAACTGGTACACGGTGTACGCGAAGACCGACAAGGAGGCCGGCCACCGGGGCATCTCGGCGTTCGTGGTTCCGCGTGACGCGGGGGTTGTGGTGGACAAGAAGGAGGACAAGCTCGGTCAGCGGGCCTCCAACACGGCGACCATCTCCTTCAACGACGTGGAGGTGCCCGCGGAGAACCTCATCGGGGAGGAGAACAAGGGCTTCAAGCTCGCGATGATGACCCTCGACCGCACCCGGCCGGGAGTGGCGGCGATGGCCACGGGGATCGCGCGGGCGGCGTTCGAGTTCGCCACGGACTACTCGCGCGAACGGGTGCAGTTCGGGGTGCCGATCGCGATGCACCAGGCGATCCAGTTCATGATCGCGGACATGGCCACGGAGATCGAAGCCGCCCGGCTGCTCACCTGGAAGTCGGCGACGCTGCTGGACCAGGGTCAGCGCAACACGCTGGTGTCCTCGCACGCCAAGCGCTTCGCGGCGGACACCGCGATGAAGGTGGCCACCGACGCGGTGCAGGTGTACGGGGGTTACGGCTTCATCAAGGAGTACCCCGTGGAGAAGCTCTTCCGGGACGCCAAGATCATGCAGCTCTACGAGGGCACCTCCCAGATCCAGCGGCTGGTGATCGCCCGCGAAACCCTGCTTCCCCGCAGGGCGGAGGAGCCCACGGCGGTGCCCGCCTAGAGAAGCTCAGCGGATGGCGAGCGGCCGACCGTAGTTGGATGACTGCGGGCCGCTCGTCACGCGCACGAGCACCCGGTAGACGCCGGGCTTGACGGGGAGGACCTTGCTGAACCTGGAGGAGGTGGCGTTGCGGGGCCGCAGCAGGGTGCCCCCGACGAGCACGCCGCGGCCGTGGACGATGCGCAGGATGCCCACCTGCATGCCGTTCTCGGCGGGGGTGACGGTGCCGTAGAAGCGGGCGTGGCGGGGGCGGCGGGCGCGGGAGAGGTGGCTGTTGACGAGCACCTGCACGTTCTCGGTGACCACGGCGCTCGTCACCGGGGGGTTGGTGTTGGTGGCCACCTGGTACTGGGTGGCGGCGGTGAGGGAGAGCACGGGGAAGGAGAAGCCGCCGCTGGAGTTGGTGA
>DATJVV010000091.1:0-2167 GCA_035501635.1 Solirubrobacteraceae bacterium
CTGCTCGGCGGGGGCCTCGCGGAGGTGAGGTGCGGGCTGCTCACCGGCTCCACGGCGGCGGCTCGGCGGGAGGAGCTGCTGGGACGGCTGGCGAGCGGGGAGCTGCAGCTGATCGTGGGCACCCACGCGCTGATCGAGCCGGACGTGCGCTTCGCGGACCTGGCGCTGGCGGTGGTGGACGAGCAGCATCGCTTCGGGGTGCGCCAGCGGGCGGCGCTGGACGCGAAGGCGGGCGCGGGCATGACGCCGCACGTGCTGCACATGACCGCCACCCCGATACCGCGCACGCTGGCGCTGGCCCGGTATGGAGATCTCGACACGACGCTCTTGCGGGAGCTGCCGCGGGGACGCCAGCCGATCGAGACCAGGGTGATGGCCGGCGAGCGGGCGCGAAGCGAGGCCTACGCGCGGTTGCGCGAGCAGCTGCGGGCGGGCCGGCAGGCATATGTGGTGTGCCCGCAGATCGAGCAGCGCGAGGACGCCGAGGCGGCACCGGCGGTCGGCGGTGGAGCGGGCGAGACGCGGGCGGCGGTGGAGGAGTTGGAGCGGCTGGCGGCGGGGGAGCTCAGAGATCATCGGCTGGCGCTGATGCACGGGGGGATGCGCCCGCGGGAGAAGGCGCAGGCGATGGCGCAGTTCGCGAGCGGGGCCGCGGACGTGCTGGTGGCCACCACGGTGATCGAGGTGGGCATCGACGTGCCCAACGCGAGCGTGATGCTGATCGAGAACGCCGAGCGTTTCGGCATCTCCCAGCTGCACCAGCTGCGCGGCCGGGTGGGCCGGGGGAAGCACCGCTCGCTGTGCCTGCTGATGGGCCCGCCGAACGCCGCCCGGTTGCGAGCGCTGGCCGAGCACCGGGACGGGTTCGCGCTGGCGGAGATCGACCTCGGGCTGCGCAAGGAGGGGGAGCTGATCGGCACGCGCCAGTCCGGCGTGGGCCAGTTCGCGGTGGCGCGGCTGCCCGAGGACGGGCAGCTGCTCGAACGTGCGCGCGCGCGGGCGGAGGCGATCGTGGCCGCCGACCCGACCCTGCGCGAGCCCGAGCATGCCCTTCTGGGGGAGGCTCTCGAGCGGGCCTTCGGCGAGGAGTCCTCCCAGCCGATCCCCGGATGATGCCCGGATGAGGGTGATCGCGGGACGCTTCGGCGGCCGGCGGCTGCGGGCGCCGGCGGGCGGGGGCACGCGACCGACCGCGGAGCGGGTGCGGGAGGCGGTGTTCTCGATGCTCGGGGACGTCGAGGGAGCGCGGGTGCTGGACCTGTTCGCGGGCAGCGGAGCGCTCGGCATCGAGGCGCTCTCGCGGGGAGCCGCAAGGGCGGTGTTCGTGGAGCGCGACCGCCGGGCGAGGGAGGCGCTGGAGGGGAACCTGGCGGCCCTGGGCCTGCGCGAGCCGCGGGCGAGCGTGCGCGGCGAAGACGCCACGCGGGCGCTCCGCAGAGCACGGGAGCTGGAAGAGACATACGATCTGGTGCTGATCGATCCTCCCTACCGTCAGGCGCGCGAGTGGGGGGCGGGCTCGTCGGCGGAGCTGCCGGCGCTGCTGGCTCCCGGCGGGCGGCTGGTGAGCGAGAGCGATCGCCGGGCGCCGCTTCATCTGGAGCTGGCGCTCGCGCGCGAGCGTCGCTATGGAGACACGTTGATCAGGATCCACCGCCACCCATGACACGCCGCCCCACACGATGAGCTCCGCGTCCAAGAGACCTCTGAGCGCCACCCGGGTGGTGTGCCCCGGCTCCTACGATCCCATCACCAACGGCCACCTCGACGTGATCCGCCGGGCGGCCGCCCTGTACGAGGAGGTGGTGGTGGCGGTGGTGAACCGGTCGGTGCGCAAGAACGAAACCCTGTTCGGCATCGAGGAGCGGCTGGAGTTCATCGAACACGCCACCGCCGACCTGGAGAACGTGCGCGCGGAGCCCTTCAACACCCTGGTGGTGGACTTCGCGCGCAAGGTGGGGGCGAAGGCGATCGTGAAGGGGCTGCGGGCGATCTCCGACTTCGAGTACGAGCTTGAGATGCACCAGCTCAACCGCCGCCAGGCGCCGGACATCGAGTCGGTGTACCTGATGGCGAGCTCCGGCTACAGCTTCCTGTCCTCCAGCGGCGTGAAGGAGCTGGCGATCTTCGGGGGCAACATCGACGACCTCGTGCCCGGGGATGTGGCCAG
>DATJVV010000092.1:0-3706 GCA_035501635.1 Solirubrobacteraceae bacterium
GCGCACGGCGATCTGCTCGGCGCCGTTGGAGTGGCCGTCCAGGCCGGGCTTGCCCACCAGGATCTTGGGGCGGCGTCCGAGGCGCTCGCCGAGCTCGGCCACGCGGGCGCGCAGCTCGCCGAGGTCCGCGGCGGGCTGGGCGGGGGCGGCCTCGCCCACGCCGGTGGGGGCGCGGTAGCCGCCGAACACCTCGCGCAGGGTCCTGGCCCACTCGCCGGTGGTGGCGCCGGCGCGGGCGGCGGCGATGGTGGCGGGCATCAGATTCTCGTGCTCGCCCTCGGGTAGCGCGGCGACGCGGGCGAGCTCCGCGAGCGCTGTGTCCACAGCGGCCTGGTCGCGCTCGGCGCGCCAGCGGCGCAGCGCCTCGATCTGCTGGGCTTCCACGGCGGGGTCCACGACGAGGATGCCGCCGTCGCCGGTTGCCGTGAGCGGCGAGTCCTCGGTCTCCGCGAAGCGGTTCTGGCCGACGACGGTGAGCTCTCCCGACTCGATTCGCTGGATGCGGGCGCGGTGGGCGTCCACGAGGGCGGCCTTCATATAGGGGACCGCCTCGATGGCGCCGCCGTGCTCGGCCACCACCGCCATCTCCGCGCGGGCGCCGTCGAGGAGCTCGGCGACAAGGCCGTCCATCACGTGGGAGCCCTCGAAGATGTCGGGGTACTCGAGCACGTCGGTCTCGTAGGCGAGCACCTGCTGGATGCGCAGCGACCACTGCTGATCCCACGGGCGGGGCAGGCCCAGGGCCTCGTTCCAGGCGGGCAGCTGGATGGCGCGGGCGCGGGCGTCGCGGCCGAGGGTGACGGCGAGGGCCTCGAGCACGATGCGCTGCACGTTGTTCTCGGGCTGGGCCTCGGTGAGGCCGAGGGAGTTGACCTGCACGCCGTAGCGGAAGCGCAGCTGGCGGGGGTCGCTGACGCCGTAGCGCTCGCGGCCGAGCTCCTCCCAGAGGACGCCCATGGCGCGCAGCTTGGCGTGCTCCTCGATGAAGCGCACGCCGGCGTTGACGAAGAAGGAGATGCGGCCGAACACCGCGCCCATGCGCTCCGCCGGCACCCGCTCGCGGGCGGCGTCGAGCACGGCGATGGCGTTGCTGATGGCATAGGCGATCTCCTGCACGGGCGTGGCGCCCGCCTCCTGGAGGTGGTAGGAGCAGATGTTGATGGGGTTCCACCTGGGAACGTGCTCCACGGTGTAGGCGATCATGTCGGCGATCAGCCGCAGGGAGGGGCCGGGCGGGAAGGCGTAGGTGCCGCGGGCGAGGAACTCCTTGATGATGTCGTTCTGGGTGGTGCCCTGGAGCTGATCCTGCGATGCTCCCTGATCTTCGGCGGCCACGATGTAGAGGGCCAGCAGCCAGGCGGCGGTGGCGTTGATGGTCATCGAGGTGTTCATCTCCGCCAGGGGGATGCCCTCCATCAGGGCGGCCATGTCGCCGCGGTGGGAGATGGGCACGCCGACCTTGCCAACCTCGCCGCGGGCGAGCTCGTCGTCGGAGTCGTAGCCCGTCTGGGTGGGCAGGTCGAAGGCCACCGAGAGGCCCGTTTGGCCCTTTTTGAGGTTGCGCCGGTAGAGCTCGTTGGAGGCCTTCGCGGTGGAGTGGCCCGCGTAGGTGCGCATCATCCACGGGCGGTCCCGCTCGGGCAGGCGCGGGGCGTTCTCGGCGCTCATGCCGCCATTGTACGGACGGGCCACGGCCATTATGCTTTCACTCGATGAGCCACACCATCGAGCTGCCCCGCACCGGCGGGCCCGGGAGCGCTCTCGGGGATGCCTGGAAGGTGATCGTGCGCAACGACGATCACAACACCTTCGATCACGTCGCGCGCACCCTCGCGCGCTTCATCCCGGGCACCACCATCGAGCGGGGGCACGAGATCGCCAGCGTGATCCACAACACCGGCCGGGCGATCGTGTTCAGCGGCCACAAGGAGCTGGCCGAGCACTACTGGGACCAGCTCAAGGGCGCGGGGCTCACGATGGCCCCCCTTGCCCAATAGGCCCAGGAGCCGCCGAGCGGCCGCGAGGGCGCGTGCTCGTCAGGCCTGCTCGGCGTGGACGCCGTGGCCGGCGCCGTTTCCGTGTCCGTTCGTGACGGCGGGGGGCGGGGCGAGGATGTTGCCCTGGGCGGTGAGGTCCCACCAGCCGTAGAGGACGGGGATCTGGTACCAGCTGGAGTGGTCGGCGCGGAAGTGAACCATCTCGGGGCCATCCCAATAGCGCTCCCAGTCGACGTGGTGATCGAAGTGGGCGAGCTGCTGGAACCTATAGCGATCCTCGCGGGAGCGGTAGACGGCGTAGGAGGTGGCGCCGTAGCGCAGGGCGATGGCGGCGATCTCGTCGAGGGCCTCGGCGAAGCCGTCGGCGCGAAAGCCGGTGGCGTACCAGGGCACGATGACGGTGCCGGGGGGTTGTGCCACGCCGGCCATCAGGCGCCTACCTCCGCGCGTATGGCACCGGGGCCTTCGACGGTCTTGCCCAACCCCTCGGCCTCGGCGCCGACGAGGATGGAGATCTTGCCGAGGTGCTTGTTTTCGAGCATCAGCTGGTGGGCCTGGGCGACGCCGTCGAAGCCGAGGGTGCGCCACAGCACGGGGCGGATCTGGCCGGACTCGATGAGCTCGTTGGCCTTCATGCACTCGTAGGCGTTGGCGAAGTGCGAGCCGAGGATCTCCTTCTGGCGCATCCACAGGACCGCCACGTTGAAGTCGCAGTCGATCCCGGTGGTGCCCGCGCAGATCACGACTTTGCCGAAGGTCTTGGCGGTGAACACAGATACGGGCAGGGTGGCTTTGCCGACGTGCTCGAAGACGATGTCGGGGGCGTCGCCGAGGATCTCTTTGACGCGCTTGGCGAACGCGAGGGCGACCTTGGAGCGCGCCCTCTCCTCCTCGGGAGTCTCGCCGCCCTTGCGCATCATGCCGGCGAACTCGCCGCGGTCGATGTAGTCCACGGCGCCCAGGCGCTTGACCAGCTCGCCCTTCTCCGCGGAGGACACCACGCCCACGCAGTTGGCGCCGGCCGCCCTGCAGATCTGGGTGGCGAACACGCCGAGACCGCCGGCGGCGCCCCAGATGAGCACATTCTGGCCGGCCTGGAGGTTGCAGCGGGTGAGGAGCATGCGCCACGCGGTGAAGTACACGAGACCGTAGGAGGCGGCCTCCTCCCAGGTGAGGGAGTGGGGCTTTGGCAGCAGCTGCTGGGCCTGTACCTTGGTGAACTGGGCGAAGGAGCCCCAGGTGGTCTCATAGCCCCAGATGGTCTGGGAGGGGGCGGCCATCGGATCGAGGCCGTGCACCTCGGGATCCTCGTAGGAGGCCTGGTTGCAGTGAACGACGACCTCGTCGCCCACCTTCCAGCGGGTGACGCCGGCGCCGACCTTCCACACGATGCCGGAGGCGTCCGAGCCGCCGATGTGGTGGCCGTACTGGGGGTGGTCGCCGTACTTCATCACCGACACCGGCTTGCCGAGGGCGGCCCACACGTTGTTGTAGTTGACGCCCGCCGCCATCACGCGCACGATCACCTCGAAGGCTCCCGGCTCGGGGACTTCGACCTCCTCGATCTGGAAGGCGTCCTTCGGCTCGCCGAAGCGCTCCTCGCGGATCACCCACGCCGCCATCGTCTTGGGCAGCTCGCCTGGCTCGGCATCGACGGCGGACACTTGTTGGAGATCGATCGCCACGCTATGGAACCTCGTCTTTCGGGG
>DATJVV010000093.1:0-6337 GCA_035501635.1 Solirubrobacteraceae bacterium
CGAGCGCGCCCTGGGCGCCAGCCCCGGCGACGCCGGTGAGCCTGTGCTGCGGGCGCGGGGCCTGCGCAAGCGCTACGGCGAGCTGGAGGCGGTGGGCGGCGTGGACCTGGAGGTGCGGGCTGGCGAGATCTTCGCGTTCCTGGGACCCAACGGCGCGGGCAAGACCACCACGGTGGAGATCCTCGAGGGCTACCGGGGGCGAGACGGCGGCGAGGTGGAAGTGCTGGGCCTGGATCCCCGGCACGCCACGCGTGAGTGGCGCGCGCGCATGGGGGTGGTGCTGCAGACCTGCGCGGTGCAGCCCGAGCTCACGGTGGGGGAGCTGCTGAGCCTCTACGGCAGCTACTACCCGAGGCCGCTCACTGTGGAGAAGACGCTGGAGCTGGTGGGCCTGAGCGCCGAGCGCGACCAGCGGGCGGGATCGCTCTCGGGCGGCCAGCGGCGGCGGCTGGACGTGGGCCTGGCGCTGGTTGGGGACCCGGCGCTGCTGTTCCTGGACGAGCCCACCACGGGCTTCGACCCCTCCGCGCGCCATCACACCTGGGAGGTGATCGCGGGGCTGCGGGACATCGGCAAGACGGTGTTCCTGACCACCCATTACATGGAGGAGGCGCAGGCGCTGGCCGACCGGGTGGCGGTGATCGCCCACGGGCGAATCGTGGCCGAAGGCACCACCGGCGATCTGGGCGGGCGCGACCGGGCGGGGACGATCGTGAGCTTCCGCCTGCCCGAAGGCGCGGCGGCCGGCGAGCTGCCGGGTCTGAGCGAGGAGCGGGTGGACGTGGCGGGCCAGCGGGTGGAGGTGCGAACGATGAACCCCACGCGCACGCTCGCGACACTCACGGGCTGGTGCCTGGAGCGGGGCCTGGAGCTGGCCGAGCTGGAAGCGCGGCGGCCGAGCCTCGAGGAGATCTACCTGCGGCTCACCGATGATGGGGAGGGCACGCGATGAGCGATCTGGCGCTCACGCTGCGCCAGATGCGCTATGACCAGAAGGGCTTCTGGCGCAACCCCCAGTACGTGTTCTTCACGGTGATCCAGCCGCTCATCTTCCTGTTCATCTTCGTGAGCGTGTTCGGCAACAAAACCACGCTCGTGGACGGGCACCTGATCAAGCGCTCCACCTACTACGTGCCAGCGATCCTCACGCTGGCGGTGATGTCGGCCACCTTCTTCAACCTCACGATCTCCCTCTCGCGGCTGCGCGAAGCGGGGATCCTCAAGCGGGTGCGCAGCACGCCGCTGCCGCCGGGCATGTTCCTGGCGGGGCGGATCGGCACCTCGATCACGGTGTCGTTCCTGCTGGTGGTGCTGATGCTGGCGATGGGACGGTTCGTGTACGGCGTGACGCTGCCCACCCACACGGCGCTGGCGGGCGTGGTGACGGTGCTGGTGGGGGCGGCGGCGCTGTCCTGCCTGGCGTTCGCTGTGACGGCGTTCGTGCCCAGCGAGGACGCGGCGGCGCCGATCGCCAACGTGATCATGCTGCCGCTGATGTTCATCTCGGGCATCTTCATCCCCAACTCGGAAATCCCCGCCTCGATGCAGGACGTGGCGAACGTGTTCCCCGTCAAGCACATCTTCGAAGCGCTGTTGAAGGTCTTCGACCCCGCCACCACAGGCTCGGGCCTGGCCGGCAAGGACCTCGCGGTGATCGCCCTCTGGGGGGTGGCGGGCGCGCTTGTGGCGATCTGGCGCTTTCGCTGGACGCCCAGCGGGGAGTAGGCCCGCCACGCCCCGGGGGCCGCGAGCCTACTCCCCGCTTGCTCTCACGGGTCGTTGGCGGTGACTTTGCCTGGAGGCGCTTTGAATTTGTCGATGCCCGCCACGGTGAGCGGATTCGAGAACGAGTCCAGCAGCGTGCCGCCCCCGGGCCCGCCGAAGATCAGCGTGCCATTGCCCACTTCCGGCGTGAGGGTGCCTTCGAAGACGTCCCCGAGCGCGCCCGCGGAGTTCGAGCAGCCCACGTTCAGCCGCACCCCGAAAATGTAGTCGCGGATCACGTTCGGTGGCGATATGGTGACCAGCAGCGTCCGCCAGGGCAGGTTTTCGGAGATCACCGAGATCGCCCCTTTGGGACAGGCGGCGGTGGCGACTTTGTTTTTGCAGCCGATCAGGGCGAACCCGGTCATCACGTCTTCACCGGGGCCACCAGAGGCGGGGTTCCAGATTTCCTCCTTGTCGTTGACTTTGCATTTGATTTCCGCGCCCAGCGCGTTCAGCGTCAGCGCTCCCACCGTGGTGGTGGCGACCGGCGCGGACCCCACAAGAACGTTTTTTTTGTACCAGTGTGGAACGGCCTGAGCGACCGCCGGGACGACCGCGAGGGCGATCGTCGCCAGTAGCGGCACGAGGCCGGCCGTGGACCTTCTGCTCATCGTCTCTCCTCATCTCACCGAGGGCCCCCACGTGCGCCCCATCGTCCGGAGCCCCCCTTGCCGGACAAGCCATCGGGGCGGCCGACACGCTAACGGGTCGCGAGATGATGTCAAGCCCTTGTGAAGCCGCCTTGGAGCATCCGTCAGGCCGAGCGCAGGCGCTGGACTGTGTAGCGGCGGGGGCCGCGGGGGGTGCGGACCTCGACGGTGTCGCCGAGACGGCGGTCGAGCAGGGCCTGGCCGACGGGGGACTGGGCGGAGAGCAGCCCCCTGGCGAGGTCGGCCTCGGTGGAGCCGACGATGGTCCAGGTGTGGAGCCTGCCGGTGGCCTCGTCGAGCACCTCGGCGGTGGCGCCGAAGGCGAAGACGCCCTCGGGGGCATTCTCGCCGTCGACGACCTGGGCGCGTTCGCGGCGGGAGCGCAGGCGCTTGATCTTGGTCTCCAGGTGGGCCTGATCCTCCTTGGCGATGTGGTACTCGGCGTTCTCGCTGAGGTCGCCGAGCTCGCGGGCGGCGAGGATGCGGGCGGCCATGGCCCTGCGGCCCTCGGTTTCGAGCTCGTGCAGCTCGGCCTCCAGGGCGGCCATGCCGGCGGCGGTGATGGGCTCGGGCTCAGCTTCCATGGCGTGATCTTCTCATCGCGCGGGAGGCGGCGAGGCGTGGGCGAGCCTCACCCCGGCCAAACCTCCCGGGACACCCCAATGCCGTCAACCCTCCTGGGCCACGGGCGTGGCGGGAGCGGGCACGCGTTCGCGCACGAGGGCGAGGACCAGGGCCTGCAGGAGCAGGGCGGCGCAGGTGGCGATGAGGAACGCGGCGGCGGTATCGACGCGGCGGAGGGAGAGGGCGAGCACGAAGCAGAACAGGGCGAAGGCGCCGAAGCCGCTGAGCAGGCCGCGCAGCAGGCGGCGCAGGTCGTCGGTGCCGCGCTGGGCGTGGGTGAAGGTGGCGAGGACGGTGGCGACGATCGGAAACGGCGCCAGCAGGCCGCTCAGCTGGGGTCCCAGCCAGCCGGCGATGGCGGTGAGGCTGAGCACGAGGGTGGCCGCGCAGGCGGCGCGCAGCGGCAGGTCCCACGTGGGGGGGCCGGCGGGCGCGGGCGGGGCGGCGGCCGGACGGGGCAGCAGCGCGAGGCCCAGCGCGAGCGCGAGGGAGACTGCGCCCAGGGCCACACCCAGGGGCGGGGAGAGCTGGCTGAAGAGGGCGGTGCAGGCGGCGAAGGCCAGCCAGCCGAGGAGCATGCTCGCCGGCCAGGACAGGCGGGCGGCGAGATGTGCGTAGACGACCACGAAGGCGATCAGGGACACGAGGCCAAGGAGGGTGCCGGCGGCGGCGCCCGCGGCGAAGGCGTGACCGTGGGCGAGGGCGTAGGCGAGCAGGATGGGGCCGGCCACCACGGGCAGTCCGCCGATGAGGCCGCCCACGCGCACCCCGAAGCGGCGCGCCGCCAGGGAGGCGCCCACCACGAAGGTGGGGGCGAGCAGGAGCTTCACGGCCAGGAGCGTCACCGGCACATGATGGCTGACCGGGCTCAGGCGGGAGAGTAGGGGCGAAAGCTCACGCCGAAGCGCCCGGCGTCGTCGGTGGCGTGGGCCAGCGGCTGGCGATCGCCGGTGGCGAGGCTGAGGATGCCGTCGCTGCGAAACGGGGGCCTCGCGCCCAGCGCCTCGAGCGCCCTCAAGCCGAGCCACACGAGCCTCCAGGGCAGCCGCAGGAAGCGAGGTCGCCTGCCGGCCCTTGACGCGAGCGAGCGCAGGAACTCGCCGAGCTCGAGCCACTGGGCGGACGCGGCCACGTAGAGCTGGCCGGCGCCCGCGGGCCAGCTCTCGAGCAGGCCCTGCACCAGCGCGGCGAGATCGTCCTCGTGGGTGAGGAATAAGCGCAGCTCGCCGGGCACCGGCAGGGGCACCACCGGGAGGCTGAGCACGGCCCGTTCCAGGGCGCCGAAGGAGGCGGCGCCGCGAGGACCCCAGACGCGGCCGGGGCGAACGCTCGCGGCGCCCGCGCCCAGCATCGTGTGCTCGCAGGCGAGCTTCGCGCGGCCGTAGAGCGAGCGGGCCGTGGGGAAGGCGGCGACGCTGCTCATGTACACGATGCGCCGCACCCCGGCCTCCCGGGCGGCCTCGAGCAGGCGCATCGACCCCTGCACGTTCACGCGCTCGATGTCGGCGCGGCTGCTCAGGCTGAAGTCGTAGGCCAGGTGCACCAGCGCGTCGGCGCCCGCCAGCGCGCGCGGGGAGACCGGCTGGCCGAGCTCGTAGGGGACCTCCGAGAAGGCGGATCGTCTCTGACCGGAGGGGCGCCGGCGCAGGGCTCTCACCTCCCAGCCGGCGTCGGCGAGGCGGCTGGCGACGCAGGAGCCGATGTATCCGTTGGCGCCCGTGATCGCGCAGATGCCGGTCATCGGCCGAGTATGACGCGGTTGAGATGGTCGGCCAGGCGCAGGGCGAGGACGACGATCATGAAGGTGGAGTTGGCCTGCCCGGAGGTGACGAACGCGGAGCTGCTGGCCACGAACAGGTCCTCGAAGCCGTGCACCGCGAGATGCTCGTCCAGCACGCCGTCCTCGGGCCGGTGGGACATGCGGGTGGTGCCGGCCTGGTGATAGCCGTCGAAGAGCTGCTCGCGAAGGGCCGCGCGCGGATCCTCGAAGCGGTGCTCCAGACGTCCAAGGCCGGCTCGGCGCAGATAGCGATCGAAGTGCTCGTGGACGCGGATCGCCTCCTCGATGTCGCGCTCGCCGAAGCGCAGCTCGGTTCGCACGCGTGGAAGCCCGAGCGCGTCGCGCTCGTCGGTGAGCGTGATGGCGCTCTCGCGGTGAGGCAGGTGCTCGGCGTGGTAGTAGAGCGGGTAGACGTTGCGGGGGTCCGGCACAACGAAGCCCGGCTCCTTGGGACCCGGCGCCAGGAAGCGGCGATAGGCGAACGCGAACGCGAAGCGCGCCGTGGCGGGCAGCTCGCGGAGGACGTTGTGAAGATGCGAGCGGATGGAGGGGCGGGGGCCGGTGTCGAGCTTGCTTCTGCGGACGCCTTCGCTGATGACGTGGGGCCCGAGCGGGGAGGCGAGGATCAGGTAGATGAGCGAGAGGGCGCCGCTGGCGTGGGCGGGGTCTCGCATGTCGGGGTTTTCGAGCCACATCGCCACGTTCGGCAGCTGGTGCTCGATCAGATAGGCCCGCGAGAAGGTGAAGCGCCGGCGCACGTAGGCGCCCTGGGGATCGCGCTCGAAGCCGCAGATGGTGTCCCGCGGGGGGCCGTTGAAGCGCACGCGGGCGATGGACGCTCCGACGTGGCTCATGTACCAGCGGCCCAGGTGGCCCGAGTGATTGCCGATGCCCGCTGGGTGATGGCGGGTGGAGGCGAGCAGCAGGCGCGTCGATTCCACCCCTCCGGCCGCGAGGACGTAGCGCTGCGCGCACACCCGCACCTCGTTGCCGGCCAACGTTCGCGCGCGCAGGTGCTCCACGCTGTGTCCATCGGCGCGGCAGACGATCTCGGTGCAGGTGAGATCGCTCACGAGGGTGAGCAGCGGGGAGCTCTCCAGGCTGCGCCGGTAGAGGCGGCCGAAGTTCGTGGGCAGCGACCAGCGCTCGAGCGCGGTGTCCAGAACGTCGCCGCCGGGCCAGCCGGGGATCAGGCCGCGCTCCGCCAGGCCGGGGATCTCGCGGACGTCGAAGGTGGGCTGCCCGCACTCGAACCAGCGGCAGGCGCGCGCGAAGTAGCGCTCCAGCTCGCCGTAGCCGAGCGGCCAGCGGGCGTCGCCCACGAGCTCGCGCGGCTGGAAGTCCACGGGATCGAAGGGAACGCAGCGCCCCGACCACAGGTTGGAGGTGCCTCCGATCTGGCGGCGGGTGGCGCGCGACATCGGGGCGTGGCGAGGGTCGCCTCCCACCGTTTCGCCGAGACGCTGGATTTCGTCGTCGTAGGAGCCGTTTCCGCTCTCGAGCAGGAGGACCTGAT
>DATJVV010000094.1:0-4238 GCA_035501635.1 Solirubrobacteraceae bacterium
CGTGCTGGGACAGGTAGCCCACCTTCACGTTGTGCCCCGTGCTCAGGCGTCCCGCGGCCAGCGGGCGCCGCCCGGCGAGCGTCTCGATCAGCGTCGTCTTGCCGGTCCCGTTGGGGCCCACCAGCGAGACGTGCTCGCCGCGCTCGAGCCACAGCTCGGCGTGGTCGAGCAGCACGACCGGGCCGTCTGCGGGATCGTGCCCGGAGCGCGCAGCGTCATCCCCTCCCCCGCCGACCTCGATGCGGCCGTCGAGCAGCTCGAAGATCACACGCGCGGAGCGCCCCGGGGAGGTGAAGCTGAACTCGAGGTCCTTCGCCGAACCCCGCGGCGGGCCCGGGGCCTCGCCGGAGCGCTCGACCCGGGCCAGCCGCTTGGCGCGGGACTGCGCCAGACGCGCCTTGGTGGCCTTGTAGCGGAAGCGCTCGATGAAGCGCTCCATGCGCGCGATCTCCGCCTGCTGGCGCTCGATCGCCCGGCCCAGCGCCATCTCCCGCGCCGCCTGCTCCCGCCGCCAGGCGTGCCACGTGCCGGCGAAGTAGCGCGAGCGTCCGGCCTCCAGCTCCAGCACCGAGGTGCCCACCGCCTCCAGGAACCAGCGGTCGTGGGCCACCAGCGCGATCGCCGCGTCCAGCTCCACGAGCGTCTGCTCGAGCCACTCCAGGGACTCGATGTCCAGATGGTTGGTGGGCTCGTCCAGCAGCACCACGTCCGCCCCCGTGGCCAGCGCCCGCGCGAGCGACGCCCGCGTGAGCTCGCCCCCGGAGAAGGTGTCGAGCCCGCGATCAAGATCCTCCTCGCCGAACCCCAGGCCGCGGGCCATCGTCGTGGCCCGGTCCCGCCACAGGTAGCCCCCCCGCGTCTCCAGCCGGGCCTGCGCGCGGGAGTAGCGCTCGAGGGTCCCCTCATCGCTCTCTCCCTCCGCCATCGCCCGCTCGAGCTTCGCGAGCTCCCGCTCGATCGCCAACTCCTCCTCACAGCCCGAGAGCAGGTACTCCCGCAGCGGCCCCCCGCGCGCCCGCGGCGGACGCTGGTCGTGCAGCGCCACCCGCGTGCCCTTGGCCAGGCCGAGGGACCCCCGATCGATCGACGTCTCCCCCGCGAGCATCCGCAGCAGGGTGGTCTTGCCGGCGCCGTTTCGCCCGGCGATCGTCATCCGCTCGCGGCGCTCGAGCTTGAAGGACACCCCCCGCAGCAGCGGTTTGCCGGCCACGTCCTTCTGGAGGTCCGATGCGCTGAGCACTGCCACGAGGGGCATGGTAGGCGCAGGCTGATATAGGATCGGCGGCCGATGAGCACGGCAAGCACGAAATTCGCGAGCGGCCTCACCCGGACCCGACGCCTGGCGCTGGCGCTCGGCCTGTCCGGGTTGCTCCTGCTTGCCGCCGCGCCCGCGGCGCTGGCCGTGGAAAACGACGGCCGCGGCCTCTACGGGGCCACCAACGACAAGGTGGTGACCAACGCGGGGTTCATCCTGATCGTGTTCTTCCCCACCTTCGTGCTCGTGATGAGCCTCATCCAGTGGCGCCTTGACAAGCGCAAGCAGGCGCGCAAGGCCGCCAGCAAGCAGCTCAGCGGCATCGACCACCGGGGCGGCTGGTAGCGACGCGGGCGGTGGCCTACGAGCGGCGGGGGTCGGTGGCGATCGTCACCATCGACCGCCAGGAGCGGCGCAACGCCGTGGACGGCCACACCGCGGCTCTGCTGCACGAGGCATACCTGCGCTTCGAGGCCGAAGAGGACGCCCGCGCGATGGTGCTCACGGGCGCGGGCGGCGTGTCCTTCTGCGCCGGCGCCGACCTGAAGTCCACGCAGTCCATGGCCGGCCGGCTGATGTCCGCGGAGGGACCGATGGGGTTCACGCGCCTGACGCCCACCAAGCCCGCCATCGCCGCCATCTCCGGGTTCTGCCTCGCGGGCGGCCTCGAGCTGGCGCTGTGGTGCGATCTGCGCATCGCCGCCGAGGGCTCCACCTTCGGCTACCCGGAGCGCCGCTGGGGCGTGCCGTTGATCGACGGCGGAACCCAGCGGCTGCCCCGCATCGTGGGCCTGGGACGGGCGCTGGATCTGATCCTCACCGGGCGCATGCTCGACGCCAAGGAGGCCCTGGCGATGGGCATGCTCACCGAGCTCGTGCCCTCCGGCGCCCACCTGGAGCGGGCGATCGCCCTGGCAGAGGGCCTCGCGGGCTTTCCCCAGCGCACCATGCTCGCCGACCGGCGCGCCGCCATCGAGGGCCTCGGCATGACCCTCGCGGAGGGCCTCGCGCTGGAGGCCAGGGCGGGACCGGAGGTGTTCGCCGAAGGCGCCGAAGGAGCCCTGCGGTTCGCGCGCGGCGAGGGGCGCGGGGGCGCGGGCGCCGGAGTCTGAACTTCCTTCTTTGGATCGCGTATCGCCATGGTTATACGCAGCCCAAAAAAGACAGACCTGAATCTGCCCGGAGAAGGTTCCTCTTTTCAGTTGCGTATAACCATGGCAGTACTGGCCGAGGAGGACGGTTAGCAGATATGCTCGGTGACCATGTCCTATCTCGTCACCGGCGGCACCGGCTTCATCGGGCGGCGCCTCGTGGAGCGCCTGCTGGAGAAGCGCCAGGGCACCGTGTACCTGCTGGTGCGCGCGGGCTCCCAGGGCAAGCTCGATGACCTGATCGCCCACTGGCGCACCGGCCTGGGCGCAACGGCGGTGAAGCGCATCGAGCCGCTCTACGGAGACCTGCGCCGGCCGATGCTCGGCGTGGAGCGCGAGCGCGTGGCCGAGCTCCAGGGCAAGGTGCGGGACTTCTTTCACCTCGCCGCCATCTACGACATGACCGCGCCCGCCCAGCGCAACACGGCGGTGAACGTGGGCGGCACCACCCACGCGGTGGAGCTCGCCCGGGCGCTGGAGGCGGGCCGGCTGCACCACGTGTCATCGATCGCCGTGGCGGGCACCTACCGGGGGACCTTCACCGAGGAGATGTTCGACGAGGGCCAGCGCCTGCCCTCCCCCTACCACCGCACCAAGTTCGAGTCCGAGCGCATCGTGCGCGAGCAGCCCTACGTGCCCTGGCGGGTGTACCGGCCGGGCATCGTGGTGGGCGACTCCCACACCGGAGAGATGGACAAGATCGACGGCCCCTACTACTTCTTCAAGGCCATCCAGCGCATGCGCCAGCTGCTGCCCGAGTGGGCGCCCCTGGTGGGCCCCGAGCTCGGCCGCACCAACGTGGTGCCGGTGGACTGGGTGGCGGGCGCGCTGGAGCACATCGCCCACGAGCCCGACCTCGACGGCCGGGCCTTCCACCTCACCGACCCACGCGGCCAGCGCGTGGAGGAGCTCGTCAACGAGCTCGCCGCCGCCGCCCACGCGCCCCGGGTGCAGGTGACCATCGACCGGCGCATCACCGACCCCCTGCCCAGGTGGCCGCTGCGCCTGGCCCTCGCCCTGCCCCCCTGGCGCCAGGTGCAGAATCTCGTGCTGCGCGACCTGGGCATCCCCCGAGAGGTGATCGAGCACATGGAGCTCGTGCCCCGCTTCGACACCGCCGAGACCAGGGAGGCCCTGGCGGGCACCGCCCTGGAGCAGCCGCCGCCGCTGCACGAGTACGCGCCCCTGCTGTGGGATTACTGGGAGCGCCACATGGACCCGGGGCTCGCGAGGGGACGCACGCTGCGCATGGCCCTGGAGGGCAGGCACGTGATGATCACCGGCGCCTCCTCGGGCATCGGCCGCTCCACCGCCCTGAAGGTGGCGGCCGCGGGCGGGGTGCCCCTGCTGGTGGCCCGCAACGTGGAGAAGCTCGAGGAGGTGCGCGCGGAGATCGTGGCGGGAGGCGGCACCGCCTACGTGTACGCGGCGGACATCGCCGACATGGACTCCGTGGAACGCCTGCTGGAGCGGGTGCTCGCCGACCACCGCGGCGTGGACATGCTGGTGAACAACGCCGGCCGCTCCATCAGGCGCTCGATCAAGCTCAGCTACGACCGCTTCCACGACTTCGAACGCACGATGCAGCTCAACTACTTCGGCGCCGTGAAGCTCATCATCGGCCTGCTGCCCCACATGCGCGAACGGGGCTCCGGGCACATCGTGAACATCTCCTCCATCGGCGTGCAGACCAACCCGCCCCGCTTCTCCGCCTACGTCGCCTCGAAGGCCGCCCTCGACGCCTTCAGCCGGGTGGTGGCCTCGGAGGTGATCGGGGACGGCGTCACCTTCACCACGATCCACATGCCGCTGGTGCGCACGCCGATGGAGGA
>DATJVV010000095.1:0-2769 GCA_035501635.1 Solirubrobacteraceae bacterium
AACGATGGCCAACATCCATTCCCAGAAGAAGCGAATCCTGCGCTCCGAGCGCGAGCGGCTGGAGAACCGGCGGTACACGTCCGCCATCAAGACCTACTTCCGGCGGCTGGAGACGGCGATGGGCGGTGGCGACGAGGAGAGCGCCACCCGGGAGCACAGGCTCCTGGAAAGCACCATCGACAAGGCCGTGAAGCGGGGCGCCATGCACAAGAACACGGGCGCCCGCAAGAAGAGCCGCGCCGCCCGCCTGCGCGCCGGCTCCCCCTCCTAGACGCGCCCGCGCCGCCCGCCTGCGCGCCGGCGCTCCCCCTGCGCCTCAGACCCGCTCGCCGGCGATGGCCTGAAGGGCTCCCAGCGCGAGGGTGTCCTCCTCGAGGCTCGCCGCGGACGAGCGCGCGCCGGGCAGCTGGGAGCCCCCGCGGGTGTTCAGCTCGAGATCCGCCAGCGCCTGGATGGCCGCCCGCAGGCGCTGGACGTCGCTGCGACACACGTCCTCCAGGAACCTGTCCGCCGCCCGCGGGGGCATGCGCAGGCTCCGCTTGATCTGCGCCCGCGACTCTCCCGCCTGCATGCGCCCCGCCACCGTGAGGGCCTCCCGCAAACGGGACGCCATCAGGTAGCTGAGCCCCGCCAGACGCTCTCCCTGGGAGCGCAGCCGCAGGTACACGCCCATCGCCCGCTTGAGGTCTCCCGCCAGGAGCGCGTCCGCCAGCAGGTACCCACGCTGGGTGGCCGACCGGGCGGCGCGGCTCTCGATGGCCTGCACGTCCAGCTTCACCGGCGCGCCGGGCCGGCTGGGCGGGTCGAGCTCCAGGGCCAGCTTCTCGAGCTCTCGCAACAGCCGCTGCTGGCGCTCTCCCACCTGGCCCACCAGCGCCCGCGCGCCCGCCACGTCCAGCTCGATGCCCATGCTCGCCGCCTGTGCCCGCACCCACCTGGGCAGCTCCCACGCCTTCACCGTTCCCTGCTCCACAACCTGGCCCCCAGCCTTCACCACCGCCTCGTGCAGCTCCTTGGGCGCCTTCGCCCGCTCCTGCTCACGCGCGAAGAACGCGACGGTGGTGGCCGGCGGCATGTTCAGGAGGGCCCCCACGAGCTCCTCCCGCACCTCCTTGCCCTTCCACCTCTCCGCCCCCTCCACCAAAATCACCCGCCGGCCCAGCCCCAGCGTCATCGCCGCCAGCGCCCGCCCCGCCCCCGCCGGCGTGGCCTCGGACCCCTCCAGCGCCTCCACGCTCTCCGCCCCGCCCTCCCGTTCCGCCAGCCCCCGCAACCCCGCCCGCCGCTGCCCGATCGCCCCGTGGTCGTCCCCGTGGATGAGATAGGCGGGCTTGAGGTCCGTCAAGGTGCCCTCAGTCTACGGCCGCCACCCCCGGGCCCGAGCAGGGCCACCACAACCCGCCCGGGGAGGGCCGCCACCCCGAGGACCCCACGCCCCAAGAGCCACCATCCCGGGCCGAGAGAGGTGGGCAGCCACAACGAGGGAGTATGGTCAGCGGATGGGTTGCGGCGGCGTGGCTCTCCGATGGGGCCACCTGTGACGCCCCGCAAGGTACGTCCCCGGTGCTCGCGCACCGGGCGAGAGGAGGAGATCGCGATGGCCCAATTGCAAGCCAAACAGTTCAACGCCCCCGACGAGGTGCGGCCGTTCGCCGCGGACATGGGTCAGGTGGAGCTCGTGCAGCTCTCCGGCAACGCCATCGGCCGCGGCACCTTCAAGCCCGGCTGGCGCTGGTCCGAGCACGTGCAGCCCCTCGCGGGCACCGACAGCTGCCAGGTACAGCACATCGGCTACGTGCTCGAGGGCCGCATGGTGGTTGCCATGGACGGCGGCGATCAGCTGGAGGTGGGCCCCGGGGACGTGTTCGTGATGCCACCCGGCCACGACGCCTGGACGGTCGGCGATCAGGCCTGCGTGCTCCTCGACTTCGGGGGCCTCAGCGGCTACGCCAAGGCCGCCTGACCCCGCTCGCCCGCGCCCACCATCCCTCTTCCGGGCGGCTCTCTCCGGGGGGTCGCCCGGCCCCGGGCCGCTCCCCATAGGGTCGCCCGGCGAGCGTCGTGGGCGCCCTGAGGCACGCCGGCCTAACGCACCACCAGGTTCACGAGCTTGCCCGGCACCACGATCTCCTTCACGATCTCCCTGCCCTCCACGTGCGCCACCACGTTCGCCGCCGACCGGCACAGCTCCCTGAGTTCCTCCTCTCCCGCCCCCGCGGGCGCCCGCACCCGGTCCCTGAGCCTGCCGTTCACCTGGCACACCAGCTCGTAGGAGTCCCGCTCCAGCAGCCTCTCGTCCGCCTGCGGCCACGCCTGCTCCCACACCCGCTCCCCCGTCAGCAGCTCGTACACCTCGCTGCCCAGGTGCGGCGCGAACGGGAACAGCAGCGACGCACCGCTCGCCAGCGCGAACCTCAACGTCTCCTCCTCCACCCGCTCCCGCAGCCGGTAGCACTCGTTCAGCAGCTCCATCACCGCCGCGATCGCCGTGTTGAACGCGAACCTCCCCAGATCCCGCGACACCTTGTCGATCGCCCAGTGGCTCTTTCGCAATAGCTGAAGGTCATCCGCCGGCAGTTCCTCCGTTGTTCCAGCCGGCTCATGAGCCGGCTGGCCGTCGGGCTCATGAGCCCGACGGGGGGACCGCACATGTGCGGTCCCGTGCGGGGCCGCATGCGGCCCCGCTGGGGGATCCGCATGCGGATCCCCCCTCTCACACACCTCCACCGCCAGCCGCCACAGCCTGCCCAGGAACCGGTGCACGCCCTC
>DATJVV010000096.1:0-2926 GCA_035501635.1 Solirubrobacteraceae bacterium
CACCACCACGCCGGCGAGCGCCAGCAACGCCCACAGGGCGGTCCTGCGCCGGGAGCGCCGCCGCCCGGGCCTCTCCGCGGTCGTCTCCTCCTTCTGTTCCACGCTCTCCTCCGCCGCCATCGCCGGAGCTTAACTCCGGGCGCATCCAACGCACGGTCTTGCGCCGCCGGCTAATGTGCCTCGCCGACCGTCGTTCCGGCGAGGAGAGGCGCGGGGCGGCGATGACACAGGGGGTGGACGGATGAGAAGCTTCGCGGAGCTCTCGCTTGCCGGCCGGGTGGCGACGCCCGGGGATGGGGATTGGGACCAGGTTCGCCAGGCTTGGAACCTCGCGGCGGACCAGCGTCCGGAGGCGGTTGCGTTTGTTGAGAGCGCGCGGGATGTGGCCGGCACGGTGGCCTTCGCGGCGGCGCGGGGCCTGAGGGTGGCGGTGCAGGCCACCGGCCACGGAGCCTCGCCGCTGGGATCGCTGCAGGGGACGATCCTGATCAAGACCGAGCGCATGCGCGAGGTGCGCGTGGACGCGCGGGCGGGCACCGCGCGCGTGGAGGCGGGGGTGCTCGCGGCCGAGCTCGGCGCGGCGGCCCAGGCGGCGGGGATGTGCTCGCTGCCGGGCTCCTCCCCGGACGTGGGCGTGCTGGGCTACACGCTGGGCGGGGGCATGAGCTGGATCGGGCGGCGCCACGGGTTCGCCTGCAACCGCGTGAGGGCGATCGAGCTGGTGAGCGCCGAGGGGGAGATCGGCACGGTGGACGCCGAGCACGAGCCCGAGCTGTTCTGGGCGCTGCGCGGCGGCGGCGGCGGCTACGCGGTGGTGACCGCCCTGCACATCGAGCTGCTGGCGATCGGCGAGCTCTACGCCGGCACCCTGATCCTGCCCGCGGAGTTGGGCGCGCCGGCGGTGCGCGCCTACCGCGACTGGGCGGCGGGGGTTCCCGAGGAGGTGACGTCGATCGTGCGCTTCCTGCGCCTGCCGCCGCTGCCCGACGTGCCCGAGCCGCTGCGTGAACGGCCGCTGCTGACGATCGGCGCCGCCTGCATCGGCGACCGGGCCAGCGGCGAGCGGCTGCTGGCTCCGCTGCGCGAGCTGGGAGAGCCGGTGATGGACACCTTCGATCAGATCCCCGCCGAGGGCCTCTCGCGCATCCACATGGACCCCGAGCACCCGGTGCCGGGCCTCGGCCACCACGCCGTCCTGCGAGAGCTCCCCGACGACGCCATCGACGCCTTCGCGGGCGTGGCGGGAGTGGAGTCGGGCTCGCCGCTGCTGCTCGCGGAGCTGCGCCACACCGGCGGCGCCCTGGCCAGGGCCGCAGAGGGCGCGGGCGCGCTGGCGAGCCTGCCGGGCGAGTTCGCGATGCTAGGCGTGGGCGTGCCCATGAGCCCCGAGCTCGGCCGGGCCATCGCCGGCCAGCTCGACCTGCTGGAGCGCACGATGGCCCCATGGGCCTGTGAGGGCGGCTACCAGAACTTCGCCGAGCGTCCCTGCCCGCTGGAGTCCCTGCTGCCCGCCGACACATGCGCGCGCCTCGCCGAGGTGAAGCGCCGTCACGACCCCCGGGGGGTCTTTCGCGCCAAGCACGAGCTGGCGGGCGCATCGAGCTGAGGCGTCCGCGAGCGGCTCCCGCAGGCCGCGCGCGATGGCGAGCACGGCGGGCGCATCGAGTTGAGGCGTCCATGAGCGGCTCCCGCCAGCCGCGCGCGATGGCGAGCACGGCGTTCGTGCGTTCTATGGTTGGAAGCGCGTGGGATCGTGGGCATTGGCTCCTACGGGGTGAGGTCGCGAACCAGAGCCGCGGCGGAGACGATCTCCGTGATTCGAGCCACGTTCTCGCCTGCGTAGAGCGGCCCACAGTCCACGAGATTCGCCGGCCCGTCGTCCAGAGCCATCGGCGGGCTGAGGAACGGGAGCGAGGGTCGCTGGATCGCAAGGCCGCGATCCTGGAGCCCTTCGGGTACGCGCATCACGAGCGGCGACGCGAGCCGATTGACACGTCGGATCCAGCCGGGCCCGCGCGCGTCGCGATCGGTGAGCCAGCGGCGAGTTGCCGCGTTCGGTACCACGCGATGTGGCGCTTCGGCCCAGCCAAGCCCGAACAACTCGGTCAGCACCGTGTGGTCGGCCTGCAGGCAGCGCGCCTTGTAATCGGGGTGCGCGCGGCTCTCCTCGCTCAACAGGAAGCGTGTGCCCAGCACGGCGGCGTCGGCGCCGCCATCGAGCGCCTGGCGCACACCCGGCCGGTCGACGATCCCGCCGGCCGCCAGCACGGGAATCCTCACCGCGGCTCGCACACGCTCGATCAGCTCGAGCAGCGGGGTCGTTCCGCGGACGTGCCCGCCCGCCTCCACCCCCTGGGCGATCACCGCGTCCGCACCCGCCGCCTGCGCCGCCTGCGCCTCCTGTACCGATCCGCACTGGTGCACCCAGGCGCCGCCGGCAAGGCGACGCGGCGGACCCCAGAAGGTCACGATTACGTCCGCCCGCGCCGCCGCCTGAACGTCGCCCGCTCGAAGCAACGGCACCACGAGGTTCACCGCGATGGGTCGACCAGTCAGGCTCCTGGCGGCGGCCAGCTCCTTGGCGATCCGTCCACGGGCGCCACCGATCGTCCCAAGCCCGCCGGCCTCCGACACCGCCGCAGCCAGCTCATGCCTGGCAACGGCACCCATCCCAGCCTGCACAACCGGCACGGGTAGACGACGAAAATCGACCGTTGCGGTCATCCCACGCACAGCCTATAGGCGGACGGGTTCGTGCCGTTGGTCTCATAGGAGAGCCAGGTGTACCGTCGCCTGGCGTGAGCGATCGACCCGCCACGATCCCGGAGGGTGCCTCCGCCGGGCCGGGCTCCGCCTCGCCGCCGGTGGTGGACGGGCTGCCCCGCCGGGTGCGATTGCCGGCGCCGATCCAGACGCTCTGGTCGGT
>DATJVV010000097.1:0-6736 GCA_035501635.1 Solirubrobacteraceae bacterium
AGGCACGCGCGATCCCCCACAGACCCTCGAGCTCTTGCTCGGAGAGCCATCCGGGCATGCGCACGTCGCCCTCCACGCCCAGCGCGCCGGCGCGGGCGCGCAGCTCGGCCTCGTGCCAGGTGGGATAGCCGGGCAGCACCAGCACGGGACGGTGGACCGGCTCGATCAGCGCCAGCGCGCCGATGAGGGCGAGCAGGTTCTTGTGGGGGCGCTTGGCCGAGAGGCTGAGCAGCACCGGGCGCTCGCCCAGACCGAGGTGCTGGCGCACCTCCTCGGGGAGCGCGGGTCGCGCGCGGGCGACCGCGCCGAGGCCCTGGGGGACCACGTCGATCTTCCCCGCCGGCAGTCCGAGCAGCTCGATGAGGTCGCGCTGGGTGCTGTGGGAGATGGCGATCACTCGTCGCGAGCGTCGCGCGGCCGCGGGTACCAGCACGCGCATGCCACGATCGCGCAGGCCGGCGTGAGCGTCGGGAAAGCGCGCGTAGATGAGGTCGTGCACCGTGGTCACCCGCCGGAACGGCCCCCATGTCGGGCCGGTGGAGGCGAGGCTGTGCACGAGTCCCACGCGCCGGCGCCCCGCGAGAGGCGGCAGCAGGAGCTGCTCGCCCAGCACCCACTGGACCCTGTCGCGGGCGTGCACAGGGACCGTCACGCAGGGCATGAGCTCCCGCCACGGGCCCCCGTCCGCGGCCGCGGCCTCGCGGTTGACGAACGCCGTGAAGCGCATCCCCGGCGGCGCCTGGGCGAGCAGCTCGGGAATCAGCTCGCGGGCGTAGACCTCCATGCCGCCGGTCTCGCCGGGCACGAGGAAGATCAGGTTCAGGCCGACGTGCACCGAGCGGGAGGCTAGCCTCCCGAACCATGTCCACGCCCGAGGCCTCGCCGGAGCCTCTCACGATCGGCATCGACGCGCGGGCCGCGGTGGAGGTGCCGGCTGGCCGCGGACGGGTGGTGCGCGAGCTGCTGCGAGCCCTGGCGGCACGGGCGCCCGACGGCCACCGCTACGTGCTCTACGCCCGCGAGCGCTGGCACGAAGGCGACCTGGACGACCGTTTCACATGGCGCACGATCGCCGCCCGCGACCCCTGGTGGCATTTGCGCGCGGCGCTGGCGGCAAACGGAGAGTGCGACGTGTTCCTCTCGAGCAACTCCTACCTGACGGTCTCCCTCCTGCGCATACCCGCGGTGGCGATTGTGCACGACCTGCTGGCCTTCGACCCGGCGATGCGCGCCAACCGCCGCTCGGCGATCGTCGAGCGGCTCACGCTGGGCCCCGCAGCGCGCCGAGCCGCTGGCTTCGTGGCGGTGTCCCGGACCACCGCCCATGCGCTCGCCGCTCGTCATCCCGGCACCGCGTCGCGCACGGTGGTGGCGCATCTTGGCGCCGTGACCCCCGTGGCGAGCCTCACCTCGGAGGAGGAAGCGAAGCTGCCCCCCGGCGGCTTCGTGCTCGCGGTGGGGACGCTCGAGCCGCGCAAGAACCTGCCACGGCTCGTTCAGGCCTATTGCACGTTGGAGGAGGACCTGCGGCGCGGACACCCCCTCGTGGTCGTGGGCGCGCTGGGATGGAAGACGGGCGAGACGCTCGCGGCGCTGCGCTCGCTGGGCACACGCTGCCTGCCGCTGGGTTACGTCTCGGACGCCGCGCTCGCCGAGCTCTACCGGCGCTGCGCGGTCTTCTGCTACCCCTCGCTGGGGGAGGGCTTCGGGCTGCCCGTACTGGAGGCGATGGCGGCCGGCGCCGCGGTGCTCACCTCGAATGTCTCCTCCCTGCCCGAGGTGGGCGGCGAGGCGGTGGTTTACGCCGATCCGCTGAGCGTGCCGAGCATCGCCACGCAGCTGAGGTCGCTGCTCACCGATGAGGCACGGCGCAAGCGACTCTCAGGGCAGGCGCGGGCTCGGGCGCGCGAGTTCTCCTGGAGCGGCTTCGCGGAGATCGTGCTGGAGGCGCTTCAGCGGGCGAGCACGCGGTCATAGGCCGCGGCCAGACGCTCGGCGGCGGCGCTCGTGGAGTAGCGCGCCACGATCTCGCGTGGATAGTCCACCCGTGCGCCCGGCGGGCGCGTGAGGGGACCGGCGGCCAGGGCGCGAGCGATCGCGATCCAATCCCCCGGCGCCACGAGATCGACGGGGGCGCCTGATAGGACCTCGGGTATCGCGCCGCTCGTGGTGGTCACGATCGCCAGTCCCGCGGCCATCGCCTCGGCGAGCACCATCCCGAACTGCTCCTCCCAGAACGCGCGGGGAACGTCGAACAGATGGTAGGCGGCCACCGCCGACGCCTGGCTGGCGAGCACCATCGCCGAGGCGCCGGCGAACACCGCCGGCATCTCCTCGTAGGCCACCGCGCGAAATGCCACCGCCTCGCCGATCCCGAGCTCGGCGGCGTGCTGGCGCAGTCGCTGCTCTTCGGGACCCGAGCCAACGATCAGCAGATGCGGTTTGGCGATCGCCCCGTCGGGCAGGGTGACCATGCCCCGGTGCAGCGCCGCCACCGCACGGATGACGTCGTGATGGCCCTTCTCCCACACGAGCCGGCCGACCGAGAGGATCGTGTGCCGCGCGGACGCATCCCGGGCCGGCGAGGCGGCGAAGCGCTCCACGTCGATCCCCGGATAGCACACGCTCATGCGCTCCCCGGGGACGCCCTCCAGACGCAGCGCCTGGGCGGCGCGCTCGGTGGCGGGCAGGAACAGATCGGTCTCAGCGAGCACCCGACCGCGATAGAGGCGCGCGTGACGATTGCGGTAGGCATCGAGCAGCGGGAGGGTCTCCCAGACGGTCTGCACGAGCCTGAAACGATGACGGCGCTTGCGCTTCGCCGCATCCGCCGCGAACCAGAATGCGAGCTCCTCGGCGTGCACGATATCGGCCGCGGCAAACGCCTCCTCGGCGGCGAGGTAGCGATCGCCCAGCACCCCCGCGGCCACCTCTCCGAGCGGTCCCGGCGGCAGTACGTCGCGGAGCGCGCGCGTCTTGCGCGCCCGCAGGCCTTGGGGGGTGCCATAGCGATTGGAGCGGGTGAGCAGGTAGGAGACCTCGAAGCGCTCGGGCAGCCGCTCCCACGGGCGCAGCTCCCAGGGAGTGACGAGGTGGCCGCGAACGATCAGGACCCGGGGCACGGGTAGGGCAGCCTAGTGGACCGCAGGCCGGATCAGATGGCCGCCCGCCGCGTGAGACCGCGGCCCGCGATCGCCCGCCGGTAGCCGGCGAGACTGGCCAAGCCCGTGTTCCGCCACGCGTAGTGACGCACCCGCTCGCGCCCCCGAGCGATCAGCTCGGCCGCGAGCGAGCGATCGGCGAGCAGCCGGCGCACGGCGGCGGCGATCTCATCGGGGCGCTCGGGATCGAAGAGCAGGGCCGCGTCGCCGGCGACCTCGGGCAGCGCCGCGACGTTCGAGCACGCCACGGGCAGCTCTCGCGCCATGGCCTCCAGGATGGGCAGGCCGAAGCCCTCGAGCAGGGACGGCAGCACGAAGGCGCTGCTGAGCGAGTACAGGCCGTCGAGATCTTCCTCGGAGAGCCAATCGGGAAACCGCACCCGGCCCGCCAGGCCGAGCTGCCCAGCCAGCGCGCGCAGCTCGGCCTCATAGGAGGTGCGCGATCCCGGCAGAACGAGGATGACATCCTCTTCGAGCTCGCCCAGCGCTTGCACGATGCGGTGAAGGTTCTTGTAGGGACGCTTCTGGGCCACGCAGAGGAGCACCCGCGCATTTCCGAGATCCAGGTGCTCGCGCAGCTTCCGCTCGGCGGTCATGGGTCCGGTGGGAAGGCTCACACCCAGCGGCGTCACGTCGATCCGCTCAGCCGATAGTCCGAGGGTTCGGGCAAGATCCTCGGCCGCGTCATGAGAGATCGCGAACACCCTGTCGGCGTGGCGCACGCAGTGACGAATCAGCCGGCGGGTGTTGCGCTGAACGCGCAAGCTCGGTTCCCATTCCGCGCCTCGGTGCAGCCAGATGAGGTCCAGCAGCGATATCACGCTCGCCACGCCGGGAGTCAGCGTGGGGCCGGTGTTGGCGGGACTGTGGAGCACGTCGAGCCTCCGCCAGAGCGCCATCGCGGGAAGCACGGAGAACTGGGCCAGCAACTCCGGCGGCGAGCCGGCCGCGCGCATCGGCAACGTGACCCAGTGCACGCCCTCCGCCCAGGATTCGCCGCGCAGCTGGGCGGGCGCGTCGCGGGCCACGAACACGTGCACCTCCGTGTCGGGCTCCGCGGCGAGCAACGCGCCCGGCAGCTCGGTGGCATAGCGTCCTGCGCCACCGGCCCGCTCGCCGAGGAAGAGGAGGTTCAGGCCCACCTTCAACGGCCGGTCGATCGCGATCCGCGAGCTCACGAAAGCGGGAGCGTAGTGAAGGAGCGCCGGAGGATCACGTCGGACGGCGCATCCGGGCGGGCAACAGCTCGAAGATCTCCGGCGGCGTGGCTCGCAACGCCACGATCAGCACGCCGTAGAGCGCCAGAACGGCGATCGCCCGTACCAGCGAGGGAATATCGGGCACGAGCGCCAGTGCCGCCGCCGGCGCACCCGCGACGACCACCTTGGCGACCACTCCCAGCCGCGGGCGGAACTCGCGATCGCCGCTCACGAGCGCGATCAGGTAGCCGAGGGCCAAGACCGACTCGCCGCACACGGTGGCCAGGGCCGCGCCCCGTGCTCCGTCCACGCTCGCCAGGGCAATGGTCAGCGTGGCGCTCACGGCGAGCGCCGCGCCGTTGGCGAACAGCAGTCCCCGATGGCGTCGCAGCGACAGCAGCGCATAGCCCCAGCCAGCGAGCAGGAAAGAGGCGATCAGGGCAAGGCCCTGAACTTGCAGCGCTTCGGCGGCGCCGGCGAAATGTGGTCCGGCCACCACCGCGATCATGAAGCGTGCGCCCGCGAGACAGCCAAGCGCGGCGGCGACACCCACGATCAAGGACACGTGGAACATCCGCTGCAGCGCGTATGCCAGACGGGAGTGGTCATCCCGGGCCGCTCGCGCAAGGACCGGCAGAGCGGCCCCCGCCAGCAGCCCCGGAACCGCGGATATGACGATGTAGATCCGGAAGGAGGCCGCGAACAGGCCGTTCTGGTGTGGGCTTGCGACGAGGCTCGTAAGGATCTGGGCGGCGTAGACGTAGATGGTCCCCACCGCCGACGCGAGGGAGAAGGACGCCGTCAGACGCAGGAGGGCGATCCAGGCCCGCGGATGGACCGCCATGCGCATCGAGATCTTCCCGCGTGCGAGCGACGCTGTGGGCACGATCAGGAACACGTTCACCACGAGTGCGACGGCCAGGAACGCGGTGATGCCGGCGCCAGCGAGCACCAGCGCAACGATCAACGCCACCGACATCGCCTGGCGCGCCACGTCCAGCGCGGCGAGAGCGCCGAGTCGCAGTGCCGTGCTCAGGGGTATCGACAGCGTGTGCTGGTAGACCAGCGCCATCACGCTGAGCGCGGCCAGCACGGTGCCCGCCACCAGCGCCGGCGAGTAGCCGGCGAGTAGGGCGAAGACCAGTGCGAGCAGCAGCCCGACCAGGGTCAGCGCCACGCGCAGGCCGAGCAGATCTCGCATCAGGCCGTCCCGATCGGCGCCGATTCGGACCGCGTACTCGCGCGTTCCCAGCTGCGACATGCCCACGTCGGTGACCGAAGCCACGACCCCGACCAGCGAGAGCACCACCGTGTACTGACCGAAGCGCGCCACGCCGAGATGGCGGGTCAGCAGGGCGGCGGAGAGCACCGAGAGCGCGACCACCGCCACGTAGCTGCCAAGCCGCAGCGTGCCACCGCGTATGAGCAGCCCGCCCGCGGCGTCGCTGTCGAGCACGTCGAGTTCGATCTCCTCCTCGGCCCTCGCACCCGAAGTCTCGGGATCATGATCGCGAGCGTCCGCCCCGTTGCTCATTTCGAGCCCGACCGAGAGCTCAAGGCCCCACCGAGGTCTGGCTGGGCACCGGGTGAGGCGCGACATCTCCAGGCACGCGCGTAGCTCTTCAGCGTCTCCCGCGCTGCTCTGTCCCAGGTGAACGTCGCCTGGCGCTCGCGACCGCGCTCGATCAGGCGCGCGGCGAGGCCGCGATCGTCGAGCAGCTCATTGAGCGCCCGCGCGATGTCGGCGACACTGTGCGGATCGAAGTAGAGCGCCGCCTCTCCGGCCACCTCCGGCAGTGCCGAGGCGCACGCGCAGGCGACGGGCACCCCCCGGCGCATGGCCTCGAGGATCGGGATGCCGAAGCCCTCGTTGAGCGAGGCGAACACGAAGCAGCGCGCAAGCGCGTACAGGCCCTCCAGGTCGGCGGCATCGACATAGGCGGGGAAGACGACGTTGGCGGCGATGCCGAGCTCGGCGGCGAGCTCGCGCAGTTCGCGCTCGTGGGCGGTCGGGTTGCCCGGCAGCACGAGCACCACGTCGGGCCGGCGCTCGACCACCGCGGCCATCGCGCGCACGAGGCGCGCGAGGTTCTTGTGCGCCTTCTTGGCCGACACCGTCAGCACGACGGGCCCCTCGCCGAGACCCAGGCGCGAGCGCAGCCGCGCCTCGGGGGTGGGGCTTGCGCGCTCGGCGAGACCCTGCCCGTGGGCGATCACGTCGATGCGCCCACGCGGGACCCGCAGATGCTCGACCACGTGCTCGGCGGCGGCTTGGCTGTGGACGATCACGCGGTCGGCCCGGCGCGCCACGGGTGGCACCACGACGCGCCACAGCATCGCGGTCCAGCGCTCGCCGGGGTCGGGGGCGAGGATCCA
>DATJVV010000098.1:0-4142 GCA_035501635.1 Solirubrobacteraceae bacterium
GGCCATCAGCGGCGCCCGCATCGCGCTCACGGTGGCGGTGATCGGCGCCTACATCGCCGAGTCCCAGACCGCCACCACGGGCGCCTACGCGGGCCTCGGCCACGAGATCGACGCCGACCTCACCGCCCTGCAGACCTCCAGGGCCTACGCGGCCGCGTTCGTGCTGTTCCTGTTCGCCATCGCCTGCTTCTATACCCTCGCCCTGCTCGAGCGCCGGCTCGCGCCGTGGGCGTACCGATCCCGAGGAGACATCCGTTGAGAGAACCCCCCGTCAAGACACTCCTCGCTGGCCTGCTCACCTGCGCCCTCGCACTGGCCGCCACCCTGGCGATCACGGCGTGCGGCTCGGTGCGCGACGTCACCACCGCGCCCGCCGCCAAGCCCTTCACGGTGATGCTCGACTGGTTTCCCAACGCCGACCACGCCCCCCTGTACGCCGCCATCGCCGACGGGGACTTCCGCGCCCAGGGCCTCGACGTGACCCCCCAGACCCCCCCGGAAGCCGCCGACCCCCTGAAGCTGCTCGCGGCCGGCAGGGTGGACATGGCCGTCTCCTACGAGCCCGAGCTCCTGCTCGCCCGCGACCAGGGCCTGAAGCTCGTGTCCATCGCCGCCCTCGTCCAGCGGCCCCTCACCTCCATCATCGCTCTCCCCGGCCAGCACGTGAGCTCCGTGGCCGATCTCGCGGGCAAGCAGGTGGGCACCGCCGGCATCCCCTACCAGGCCGCCGAGCTCCACAGCGCCCTCCAGGCCGCCCACGTGAACCCCGCGAGCGTGCGCGAAGCCAACGTGGGCTTCAACCTCGTGCCCGCCATGCTCGCCGGCAAGGTGGCCGCCACCCTCGGAGGCTTCTGGAACTACGAGGCCATCCAGCTGCGGCTCATGCACCGCAAGCCCACCGTCATACCCGTGGACCGGGCGGGTGTGCCCAGCTACGACGAGCTCGTGCTGGTGATCCGCGAAGAAGAGGCCCGCAAGCGCGGCCAGGAACTGCGGGCCTTCCTGCAGGCTCTCAGCCGGGCCGAGCGGTCCGTGCGCGCCAACCCCCGGGCGGCCGCCGCGCTGGTGATGAAGGCCAATCCCTCCCTGGAACCCAGGCTCCAGCTCGAATCAATCCGCCGCACCATCCCCGCCGCCAAGCCCACCGCCGGCCACCCCTACGGCTGGCAGGAACCGCTCGCCTGGCGGCGCTTCGGCGAATGGATGCGCGCCCAGGGCCTCATCGCCCGCGACCCCAACCGGGGTCTCCCCCCCTTCACCAACGAGTTCCTGCCCGGCCAGGGCATCTGACCGAGCTTCCACCCGACCGGGCCATCTGAAATCTCGGGAAGGATTCGGCCTCCCAGACGTCTGCAAACAGCGATGCACGGGTGCTCACAAGAAGGCAGTCGTCTGCCCAGCACGCTACTTTTCATGTGTGGAAGAGGCCTGTCATGTGGAACTCTGACACAGACGTCGGGGCCCAGGTCACGCTGCTGGAGCTTCTCCCGGACGCCATCCTCGGGGTGAACGGGAGCGGCACCATCGCCTTCGCGAACCTCCAGGCGGAGAGCCTCTTCGGCTACCCCCGCGCCGAGCTGGTGGGCCAGCCCGTCGACATGCTGCTGCCCGACCGTCTGCGAGACGCCCACCGGGAGCACATGCGCCGCTACCTCGCCGACCCCCGCCCCCGGCCCATGGGCACCGGACTCGAGCTCATCGCCGGGACCCGTGAGGGACGGGAGCTGCCCGTGGAGATCAGCCTGGCGGCCCGGGACGTCCACGGGGACACCATCGTGGTGGCGGCCGTGCGCGACATCAGCGAGCGCATCGCCCTCGCCGGCGATCGCGAGCGGTTGATGACGGAGGCCGAGCAGGAGCACCGCCGCGCCCAGAGCCACCGGGCCCAGCGGCTGGAGAGCCTGGGGGAGCTCGCGGGGGGAATCGCCCACGACTTCAACAACCTGCTGGCGGTCATCATCAACTACTCCGCCTTCGTCGCCGAGGACCTCCAACGGGCCACCCTGGAAGCGGGCGGTCGGCACTGGCAGTCGGTGCGCGAGGACGTCGACCAGGTGCGTCTCGCCGCCGAGCGCGCCGCCCAGCTCACCCACCAGCTGCTCGCCTTCGCCCGCCGGGAGGTGGTGCAACCCGAGGTGATCGACGTGAACGACGTGGTCACCGACATCCAGCAGCTCCTCCTGCGCACCCTCGGCGAGCACATCGAGCTGCGCAGCTCCCTCGCCGAGGACCTCCACCCGGTGCTCATGGACCCCGGCAAGCTCGAGCAGATCCTCGTGAACCTCGCCGTGAACGCCCGCGACGCCATGCCCGACGGGGGTGTGCTCACCATCGACACCGCCAACCTGCACATCGACGAGGACTACGCCGTCTCCCGTCCCGACCTCTCCCCGGGCCCCCACGTGCGCCTGCGCGTGAGCGACACCGGCACCGGCATGCCCCGGGAGGTGGCCGAACGGGCCTTCGACCCCTTCTTCACCACCAAGCCACCCGGCCAGGGCACCGGCCTGGGGCTCGCCACCGTGTACGGCATCGTCCAGCAGGCCCGCGGCCGCGCCCAGATCTACTCGGAGGCCGGCATCGGCACCACCTTCACCGCCGTCATACCCGCCACCCACCTTCCCCACCCTCAGACCCCCACGAGCTCACCAGCGGAAGTCGCGGCGGCCGGCTCCACGATCCTGCTGGTGGAGGACGAGAAGGCCCTGCGGGAGGTCACCCTGAGGATCCTCCGGGGGGCCGGCTACCAGGTGCTCACCGCCTGCGACGGCGAGGCCGCCCTGCGCGAGGCCACCCGCCACGAGGGACCCATCCACCTGCTTCTCACCGATGTGGTCATGCCCCACCTCCACGGACCCCAGCTCGCCGAGCGCATCCGCGTGCGCCGGCCCACCATCAGGGTCCTCTTCATGTCCGGTTTCGCCCAGCCCATCCTCGACGCCGGCGGCGAGCTCGCCACCGGGCAGGTGCTCGTGGAGAAGCCCTTCTCCAGCGACACCCTCCTTGCCAAGGTCTCCCAGGCCCTCGCCCGGGAGGCCCACAGAACATGACCGAGCTGCTCATCGTCGACGACGACGCCCCCCTGCGCCGCTGGGCCGAGCGGGTGATGCACGAGCGCGGCTACACCTGCCACTGCGCCGAGGACGCCTCCGCCGCCCGCGAGCTGTTGCAGCGCTCCGTCTACAAGCTGGTGCTCCTGGACGTGAACATGCCCGGCGAGTCCGGCATCGACCTCCTCTCCCACATCCGCAGTCACCATCCCGGCGCCGCCGTGCTGATGGTCACCGGCGAGGACGACCCCCAGCTGGCCATCACCGCCATCGAGCAGGGCGCCTACGGCTACCTCGTCAAGCCCGTGGGCTCCGGCGAGCTCGTCATCAACGTCGCCAACGCCCTCCATCGCCGCCGCCGCGAGCTCGAGACCCGCCGCCTCACCCAGCGCCTGCAGGCCACCGTGGAGGACCGCGGCCACCGCCTCGAGCACGCCCTCCAGGACCTCCAGCTCTCCGAGAGCAAGCTCTGGGTCTCCCAGGCCGAAACCATCTTCCGGCTCGCCCGCCTGGTGGAGTTCCGCGACGAGGAGACCGGCCACCACCTCCAGCGCATGAGCTCCTACTGCGAGATCCTCGCCCGCAAGCTGGGCCTGCCCGAGCAGCACTGCGAGCTCGTGCGCCTCGCCAGCCAGCTCCACGACGTGGGCAAGGTGGCCCTCCCCGACTCCATCCTGCTCAAGCACGGCAAGCTCACCCACGAGGAGATGGCCGTCGTGCAAACCCACGCCGAGACCGGCTATCGCATGCTCGCCGGCTCCTCCTCCGAGGTCGTCCAGATGGGCGCCGTCATCGCCCGCACCCACCACGAGCGCTGGGACGGCACCGGCTACCCCCGCGGCCTCGCCGCCAAGGACATCCCCCCCGAGGGCCGCATCGCCGCCATCGCCGACGTCTTCGACGCCCTCACCTCCGACCGCATCTACCGCTCCGCCTTCCCCGTGCGCTCCGCCATCGACACCATGCTCGCCGAACGCTCCACCCACTTCGACCCCCACATGCTCGACGCCTTCCTCCAGGTCCTCCCCGAGGTGCACGCCGTCCGCCAGACCTACCTGGACTGACCTGCTTGAGCGGCGCCTGCCCCGTGGG
>DATJVV010000099.1:0-2530 GCA_035501635.1 Solirubrobacteraceae bacterium
CGAGGAGGGGCTCGCCGCGCGGGCGCTCGAGCGCTTCGTGGCGGCCACGCTGGCGCACGCGCCGGCACGGGCGGGCGCCTCGTGAGCGTCACGGTGCTCGATCGGATCCTGCGCGGCACCCGCGGCGAGGTGGAGCGGCGCAAGCGCGAGCGTCCGCAGGCGGAGCTCCAGCGGGAGGCAGAGCGCCGCGAGCGCGAGCTTGGGGCGGCAGCGGCCGCGGGATTTCGCGCCGGCGCCCGGGAGGGCCTGCGGCAGGCGCTGCGCGAGCCCGGCGGGATCTCGGTGATCGCGGAGTTCAAGCGTCGCTCGCCCTCCGCCGGCCCGTTGCGCGAGGGCGCGGAGGTGGGCGAGATGGTGAGCGCCTACCAGCGCGGCGGCGCCAGTGCGCTCTCGGTGCTCACGGAGGGCCCTCACTTCGGCGGCTCCCTGGAGGACCTGCGCGCCGCGCGGGCCGCCTGCGGACTGCCGATCCTGCGCAAGGACTTCATCGTGGACCCCTACCAGCTGTACGAGGCGCGCGCCGCCGGCGCCGATGCGGTGCTCCTGATTGTGGCCGCGCTCTCGCCGCCGGAGCTCACGAGCTTGGCCGAGCGGGCGCGGGCGCTGGCTCTCGACGTGCTCGTGGAGGTGCACGACCGCGAGGAGCTGGGGGTGGCGCTCGCGGCGGGTGCCGAGCTGATCGGCGTCAACAATCGCGACCTGCGGGACTTCAGCGTGGACGTGGAGCGCACCTTCGCGCTGCTGAGCGAGATGCCGGCGCACTGCACGGTGGTCTCGGAGTCGGGCATCGGCGACGCCGGCCAGCTGGCGCGCTTGGCGCGGGCGGGCGTGGCGGCGGTGCTCGTGGGCGAGTCGCTGATGCGCGCGCCAGACCCCGGCGCGGCGCTCGCGGAGCTGCTGGCGGGAGCTGGAAACACGGCGCCCACCGGCGCCCTCAGCGCGAGCGCTCAGCACGGGAAGAGGTTTTAAGAAAGGCGATGTTGCGCTTTAGTTCACCTTCATCGCGGCCGATCATCCTTTGCGAAGCATGAACCGGACAGTCCTCATTCCACTCCTCTCGGCGCTCGTCGGCGGCGCGATCGTGGCGGGCGCGATCGCGATCGCCGGCGGGTTCGACTCCTCCACGAGCACGGTCACGACCGTGCAGACGCTCACGCCCACGCGCACGAACGCCACCCAGGTCTCCTCGGGGCTCACGCCGCACGACATCTACGTCAAGGACGCCCCCGGCGTGGTGTTCGTGACCTCCACGATCGTGCAGAGATCCGAATCGCCCTTCGAACTCTTCGGCGGCGAATCGGCGCGGCAGGGCAAGGCCACGGGCTCGGGCATCGTGATCGACGGCAACGGCACGATCCTCACCAACTACCACGTGGTGGAGAACGCCGTGAAGGTGCAGGTGAGTATCGAAAAGGGCCAGAACGTGGAAGCCAAGGTGGTGGGCAAGGACCCCTCGCACGATCTCGCGGTCCTGCGCATCCCAACCGACGGGCTCAGCCTGCACCCGCTCACGCTGGGGGACTCCAACGCCGCGCAGGTCGGCGATCCGGTGTTCGCGATCGGTAACCCGTTCGACCTCGAACGGACGCTCACCACCGGCGTGGTGTCGGCGCTGCAGCGCGAAATCACCGCGCCCAACGGCTTCACGATCAACCACGTGCTGCAGACCGACGCGCCGATCAACCCCGGCAACTCCGGCGGCCCGCTGCTCAACGCGCAGGGACAGGTGATCGGCATCAACTCCCAGATCGAGACGGGCGGAAGCGGCGACGGCAGCGTGGGCATCGGCTTCGCGGTGCCGATCAACACCGCCAAGAGCGAGATCGCCGAACTGGAGAAGGGCGGCACGGTGCGAGGCGCCTACATCGGGCTGATCTCGCTCACGATCGACGGCTCGCTGTCCTCGCTGAACCTGCCGGTCAAGAGCGGCGCGCTGGTGCAGAGCGTGCAGCACGGCACGCCCGCCGAAAAGGCCGGCATCAAAGGCGGCAACATCAGCGCCGAAGGCGGCGCGGTGGAGCTGGGCGGGGACATCATCGTCTCCTTCGACGGCAAACCGGTGAAGAGCTCTGAAGACCTCGCCAACTACGTGGGACAGAAGAAGCCGGGCGACACCGTGACGATCGGCCTGCTGCGCGAGAACGGCAAAGGCGGCTACGAACACAAGACCGTCTCGGTCACCCTAACCACGCGCCCCAACTCGGTGCCCAACCCGAACCGGCCCGGCGGCTGAGCGCAGCCGCGCGGCGGCTGCCCCGCCCGGGCGGAAGCGCGGGCCGACGCCGACGCATCCAGGCGAAACCGAGCAACGGCGTGTGCGGCCGCTACCGTTCGGGTATGTCCGAGAGCCCGCCGAAGGTCAAGATCTGCGGCGTCACCGACCCGCGCGACGCCGAGCTCGCGGTGGCGCTCGGGGCGTGGGCGATCGGGATGGTCTTTCACGAGCCCAGCCCGCGCCGGTGCTCGACCGAGCAGGCGCTGCGGATCGAGCGGGCGCTGCGGCGCAAGGTGGAGCTGTGCGGGGTGTTCG
>DATJVV010000100.1:0-3044 GCA_035501635.1 Solirubrobacteraceae bacterium
CCGACGACGCCTGCCGCGACTCCGAGCTGCTCGCCGCCGCCCGTCGCTCCTGGGACGAGGCGCTCCAGCTGGGCGAGCGCTACGGCTATCGCAACGCCCAGGCCACCGTGCTAGCTCCCACCGGCACCATCAGCTTCCTGATGGACTGCGACACCACCGGCGTGGAGCCCGACTTCTCGCTCGTGAAGTTCAAGGAGCTCGTGGGCGGCGGCCAGATGACGATCGTCAACCGCACCGTGCCCCTGGCCCTGCACACACTCGGCTACTCCGAGCAGCAGATCGAGCAGATCGAGGCCCACCTGGCCGAGCACGGCACGATCCTCGGCGCCCCCGGCCTCGCCGCCGAGCACCTGCCCGTGTTCGACGTGGCCGTCGGCGAGCGCGCCATCTCCCACATGGGCCACCTGAAGATGATGGGTGCCGTACAGCCGTTCATCTCGGGAGCCATCTCCAAGACCGTGAACCTCCCGCGGGACTCCACGGTGGAGGACATCGCCGACGCCTACATCCAGGCCTGGCATCTGGGCATCAAGGCGCTGGCCATATACCGCGACGGCTCCAAGACCGCCCAGGCGCTGCGCACCGACGCTCAGCGAGGCCAGAACGCGGAGAGGGGCGCTCGCCAGGACGTGGACGCGGTCGTGGAGGCCGCGGTGAGCAAGGCGCTCGCCGAGGCCGGTCCCAAGCGCAAGCGCATGCCCCGCGAGCGCCAGTCCATCACACACAAGTTCTCCATCGGCGGCCACGAGGGCTACATCACCGCCGGCATGTACGAGGACGGCTCGGTGGGGGAGATCTTCCTCACCGACATCGGCAAGGAGGGCTCCACGCTGCGGGGCATGATGAACTCCTTCGCCACCGCCATCTCCATCTCGCTGCAGTACGGCGTTCCCCTGGAGACGCTGGTGCGCAAGTTCAGCTACATGCGTCTCGAGCCCGAGGGCATCACCTCCAACCCGGAGATCCCCTTCGCGAAGTCCATGCCCGACTACATCATGCGCTGGCTCGCCTCTCGCTTCCTGGACGCCGAAGTGCAGGAGGACCTCGGCATCCTCACTCCCGAGGTGCGCGCCCGCAAGGCCGCCCAGGAGGCAGCCCAGGCGGTGGCCGCCTCCGACACCGCCGGACCCGTCGCGGCATCCGCTCCCGGCGCATCCGCCGGCGAGAGCTCCCAGGGAGATGTCCGCGCCTCCGCCGCCCCGCCCCCCGCGAGCGCGCCCGCCGCCGCCTTCACCGAAAGTCCCCCCGTGGTCCCCGCCCGCCTGCAGGGCCTGGACCTCGGGCCCGCCTGCAGCCAGTGCGGGGGCATGATGCAGCGCACCGGCTCCTGCTACACATGCTCGAGTTGCGGCAACAACACCGGATGCGGCTGACGTCCAAGGACGCTGCGCATATTCGCGTCCCAGGCGCCTCGCAATAGAACATTCGTCCAGTCCGGCTGGGCGGTGCTGGATATTCGAACCGATCTAGCCGTCGATGGGCATATGGTCGCGGATCCTCCGGTGTCCGTCGCAAGCCAGCCCACCGTCGAGCGATGGCTGGAAGCGCAGGTGATCGAGCGCACCCGCCAGCTCGAAGAGGAGCGCACGGAGGCCCTGCGTTTGCTCGCGGTGGCCGCCGAGTATCGCGACGACGACACCTTCCGCCACACCGAGCGCGTGGGCATCATGGCCGCAGACATCGCCGCCCGCCTCCAGCTCGCTCCCGAGCAGGTGCGCCTGCTCCGCGAGGCCGCCCCCCTGCACGACGTGGGCAAGATCGCCATCGCCGACTCCATCCTCCTGAAGCCCGGCTCCCTCACCGCGCAGGAGCAGGACACCATGAAGACCCACGCCGCCCACGGCGCCCGCCTGCTCTGCGGCGCCAGCTCACCCGTGCTTCGCATGGCCGCCGAGATCGCCGCCACCCACCACGAGTGGTGGGACGGCACCGGCTACCCCTGCGGTCTCGCCGGCGAGCGCATACCCATGGTGGGACGCATCGTCGCCGTCGCCGACGTCTTCGACGCCCTCACCCACGACCGCCCCTACAAACCCGCCTGGCCCGTCGCCCAGGCCATCGCCCGCATCGAGCGCGCCGCCTCCACCCAGTTCGACCCCCGCGTGGTCGAAGCCTTCCTGCGGTGCCACCTACAGGTCCACGCCCAGCACGCGCCTCCCTCCCGTTCCGCCCTGCGCCTGGCTCAGTAGCCGCTACAGCAGGTCCTCGATCGCCGTCATCGCGTGGTTGAGCACACGATCCTCCGGGAGGGTGCCGTCCAGCACCCGAATTCGCTCGGGCTCCCGCCGCGCGAGCTCCTGGTAGGCCCCCGCGATCGCCGCGAAGAACCCTTCCCCCTCCCGCTCCAGCCTGTCCGGGCCCTCCTCTCTGTCCCGGCCCTCCCCTGACACGCCAGCCCCCGCGCCCATCATCGCCTGCCCCGCCGCCGCCCGACCCTCAAGGCGAGCCCGCGCCTGGCCGGGGCTCAGCGCCAGCAGCAGCGTGCGCTCGGGCCGCAGGCCTCCGGTGGCGAACGCGTTGATCGCCCCCACCTCCTCCACACCCAACCCTCGTCCCACCCCCTGGTAGGCCAGCGAGGAGTCCACGAAGCGGTCCACCAGCACCAGCTCCCCCGCCCGCAGCAACGGTCGCAACCGCTCCGCCACCAGCTGCGCCCGCGCCGCCGCGTAGATGAGCGCCTCCGCCCTTGCGTCGATCGAGAGCGAGCCATCCTTCACGATCGCCCGCAGCCGCTCCGAGAGCTCCACCCCACCGGGCTCACGCAACAGCTCCACCCGCCGCCCCCGCCGCTCGCACTCCCGCACCAGCCCCCGCGCCAGCGTGGACTTCCCCGCGCCGTCCAAGCCCTCGATCGTGATCAGCCTGCCCGTCGCCATCGCCCCACCGTATCGATCCGCCCCCGCGCCCGCCCGAGGCCCGCTTCGCCTCCGTTCGCCCTTAGGATGGCTCCATGGCGAGCGCCCAGCGACTGCTCGAGGCCGTCCAGCACCAGGCCCATGCGCGTGCCGTCCTGGCCCCCGCCATCGCCCCCGGCGCCGGCGCCG
>DATJVV010000101.1:0-3320 GCA_035501635.1 Solirubrobacteraceae bacterium
TACACCCCCGAAGGGCCCGCCGTGGAGTACTTCGAGTTGCACCGGCGTCTCGACGTCGAGCACTCCCGCGAGGCCGCCGCCCTGATCGCCGAGCTCCTCGCCGAGCGCCCCGACCGCGAGCTGGTGGCCGAGCGCATGCTCGCCGCCGGCGCCGCCGCCCTGCACGCCAACTGGGAGCTGCTCAGCGGCGTGGAAGCCGCCGCCGCCGGCTGATCGGGCTTTGCTTCGGGCCCGGGCCGGCTGATCGGGCCTTTCGTTTCGGGGGGCCCGCGCGCGCGTGCGCGCGTGCGCGGGGGCCCTCGCCTTCAGGACATTCCTCCCGCGAACAGCACCACCGCCACCGACGTGGCGAGGTTGAGGCTCGACACGCCCGCCCGCATCGGGATCGCCACCCGCCGCCGCGCCCGCGCGAGCAGTTGCTCGCTGAGGCCCCTGCGCTCGCTGCCGAACGCCAGCAGCGCCCGCGCCGGCAGGACCCCGGGGCGCAGGGGCTCGCCGTCGGGGTCCAGCGCCACCAGCGGCCGGTCGAGCTCCCGCGGCAGGCCCTCGGGCAGGCGCGCCACCGGCAGCGCGAAGTGAAGGCCCGCGGCCCCGCGCAGCACGTCCGGGTGCCAGGGGTCATGGCCGCCCAGCACCAGCACCCCACCCGCGTCCGCGGCCGCCGCCACCCGTATGCAGGCGCCCATGTTGCCGAGGTCCCGGGGATCGTCCAGCAGCACCACCGGCGCCGGCCGCGCGTCGGCCAGCACCGCCAGGGGATCCACCGGCGGACGCTCCGCCAGCGCCATCACCCCGGTGGACGGCCGCAACGGCGCGATCTTCCCCAGCAGCCCCTCCGGCACCTCCCGCGCGAGTTCCATGATCTGCCCGAGCAGGTCCGGCGCCAGCTGCTCGCAGAGGCCCTCCAGGGCCGGACGGTCTTCGCAGATCACCTCCAGCACGCGCGCTCCGAAGCGCAGGGCGTGCTTGAGCGGGTGAAAGCCTTCCAGCACCACCAGCGCCTCGTCGCGCCGCGCCCGCCCGTAGCGGGGGATGAGGGCGCGCTCGCTCGACACGGCCGCGATCATCGCAGGCGTTCGCGCCGGATCCTGCTAGACCTCCACGCCCCATGTCCGGCCACGAGGCGGTGATCTTCGACAACGACGGCCTCCTACTCGACACCGAGGAGGCCTGGACCCGCGCCGAGCGGACCCTCTTCGCCCGGCGCGCTCGCGTGTTCACGATCGAGCACAAGCGCCTCCTGATCGGCTCCGCCCACCGGGAGGCCGCCACGAAGCTCGAAGCCATGCTCGAGCTCCCCGGCGAGGGCGAGCAGCTGCTGGAGGAGCTCCACGAGCTGGTGATGGAGGAGGCCCTCGCCGGCGTCGCTCCCCGGCCGGGCGCCCTCGCGTTGCTGGAGCGCCTGACCGCCGCCGGCACACGCCTGGCGGTGGCGTCCAACTCGCGGCGCGCCTTCGTGGAGCGCACCCTGCGCGCCGCCGGCCTGCTGGAGGAGCCCTTCGCCGAGATCGTGTGTCTCGAGGACGTCCCCCGCGCCAAGCCCGCCCCCGACATCTACCTGGAGGCCTGCCGGCGCCTCGGTGCCGATCCCGCCCGCAGCGCCGCCCTCGAGGACTCTCCCACGGGGGTCGCCGCGGCACTGGCGGCCGGCATGTTCGTGATCGGCGTGCCCTACCTGGCGGAGATCCAGCTCGCCGGCACCGATCTCCTGGCCGCGAGCCTCGCCGACCCCGCCGTGGCCCGGGCCCTGGGCCTGGACTCCGCCTGAGCTGGCCATACAATGAGCTCCACCCCCCGAGCGCCCACCCAGAGAGAGAGCCGCCGAGCACGGATGGCAGCGAGCACCCAGACAGCAGCCGTCGCCGAGCCCCTACAGGGCGCCGACGCGAGCGCGCCCGCCGCCGGGGACTTCGCGCCGATCGCCATCATCGACTTCGGTTCCCAGTACACCAACCTGATTCGCCGCTCCTTGCGCGAGCTCTCGGTGGGCTGCGCCGTCCACCAGCCCGACGTGAGACCCGAGCAGCTCGAGGACTGCGCCGGCATCGTGCTCTCCGGCGGCCCCTCCAGCGTCTACGGCGAGAACGCCCCCCGCTGCGATCCCGCGATCCTCGCCCTGCCCGTGCCGATCCTCGGCATCTGCTACGGCCACCAGCTGATGGCCCAGGCCCTCGGCGGCGTGGTCACGCCGGGCGAGGGCGGCGAGTACGGGCGCGCCCACCTGGAGGTGATCGCCGACGAGCACATCTTCACCGGCGTGCCCCGCGCCCAGGAGGTGTGGATGAGCCGCGGCGACGTGGTCCAGGAGCCGCCGCCGGGCTTCGCAGTGATCGCCCGCACCGACGCCTGCCCCGTGGCCGCCATGGCCAACGTGGCGGACGAGCGCTACAGCCTGCAGTTCCACCCCGAGGTCGCCCACACCACCCACGGCGCCGAGATCCTGCGCAACTTCGCCCTGGGCGTCTGCAAGGCCGGCGTGGCCACCCGCTCCCACGACCTCGTGGAGGACCTCGTGGCCGGAATCCGCGCCGAGGTGGGCGAGCGCCACGTGTTCCTGATGCTCAGTGGCGGCATCGACTCCACCGTGGCCTGTGTGCTGCTCGCCCGGGCTCTGGGCAGCGAGCGCGTGTTCGGCCTGCACGTGAACACCGGCCTGCTGCGCGCCGGCGAGACCGACTACGTGGTGCGCACCCTCCACGGCCTGGGCATCGAGAACTTCGAGGTGGTGGACGCCTGCGCCGACTTCCTCGGCGCCCTGAAGGGCCTCACCGATCCCGAGGACAAGCGCAGGGCCGTGGCCCGGGCGTTCCTCGACGTCAAGGACCGCGAGATGGCCCGCCTGGGCCTCGACCCCGAGCAGTGGCTGATGGGCCAGGGCACCATCTACCCCGACCTCATCGCCAGCGGCGTCTCCGACCACTCCCACACGATCAAGACCCACCACAACTCCCTGCTGAAGGAGCGCGAGGACTTCCCCATCGTGGAGCCCCTCAAACTGCTCTACAAGGACGAGGTCCGCCGTATCGGCATCTCCCTCGGCCTCGAGGAGGACTTCGTCTGGCGCGAGCCCTTCCCCGGCCCCGGCCTCTCGATCCGCCTGCTCGGCGAGGTCACCCCCGAGAAGCTCGCCCTGCAGCGCGCGGCCGACGTGATCCTCAACGAGGTCCTCGCCCCCACCCCCTGGCGGCGCGAGCTCTGGCACCGCTTCCCCGTGCTCGGCGTGGTCTCGGAGACCGAGACCCCCGTGCTGCGCGAGGGCGTCGTGGGGGAGCTCACGCCCGAGCGCACCGAGACCGTGCGCCTGGCCCAGGCCATCCTCG
>DATJVV010000102.1:0-4472 GCA_035501635.1 Solirubrobacteraceae bacterium
GGCACCGTACACCCACGATGATGCGAGCGTTCGCCCCGATCGTCCTTACCCGTGACCGCCTTGGGATCGACTGAGAATGCGAATCTTTCCGTATTGTGCAAACAGGCACTCTCGGCACGCGTGGCTCCGCAAGGTCCTTGAGATCAAGGCGGCGATCTGATCTCATCGCGCAGCTATGAGCACTGATGCCGAGGACCGGCCCCGTGAGCCATGGGTGACGAAGCAGCAGCTTGCCGAGCACCTGAGCGTCACGCGACGCTGGATCGAGCTTCAGCAGCAGCTCGGCCTCCCGCGCCTGAGCACAGGCGGGATGAACCGCTACCGCATCTCAGAGGTCGAGGCGTGGCTGCGTGAGCGCTACGGCTCCCCATCTGGAGGCGTCTGAGCCAAGACCGCCCCGCCGTACCCATGCCTCGGGCTGGCCAGATGCTTCGCATCTATTCGCCTCGTTGCGTGGCCATTCGCCGATATTTGCAGACAACTGTCATATCGGGGCGCCCAGATTCGAACTGGGGACCTCACCGACCCGAACGGTGCGCGCTACCAGGCTGCGCCACGCCCCGACGCGCCTCCAGTATCCCACAAGGGGCGGTGCGCGCCGGCCAACCTCCCCTCCCCCAGCCGCCGCCACCCGGCCACGCGAGCTATGGTCGCCACCAATGCCAGCCCGCCTCGCAAACATCCTCGCGCAAGCCGACCGGCTCCTGGAGCCCGACCGCTTCCAGGATCACGGGCCCAACGGCCTGCAGGTGCCCCGGCTGAGCCCCGCGGGAGCAGCGGGGGCCCAGGGCGAAGAGGAGATCAGCACGCTCGCCACGGGGGTGTCGGCGAGTCTCGAGCTGTTCGCGCTGGCCGCGCGGGAGCAGGCGGAGCTGCTGGTGGTGCACCACGGCCTCTTCTGGGGCTCCGGCGGGGGGCCGCTGGACGTGCAGATGGCGCGGCGGCTGCGGGCGCTGTTCGACGCGCGCATGGCGCTCGCGGCCTATCACCTGCCGCTGGACGCGCACCCGGAGCTCGGCAACAACGCCCTGCTCGCGAAGGCCCTGGGGGCGGAGCGCCTGGACAGGCCCTTCGGCATGCATCGCGGCCAGGCGATCGGCTGTTTGGCGAGGTTCCCCGGCGAGGGAATCCCCGCGAGCGACCTGTTCACGCGCGCGCACAGGGCGACCGAGCGCGAGCCTCTGGTGTTCCCGGCGGCCCACCATCCGGTGGTGAGCACGGTGGCGATCGTGTCGGGCGCCGGCGTCGACTTCCTGCCCGAGGCGGCGGCGGCGGGCGCCCAGGCGTTCCTCACGGGGGAGCCCACGGAGCGGGCGATGGCGATGGCGCGGGAGCTGGAGGTGCACTTCGTCGCCGCCGGCCACTACGCCACCGAGACCTTCGGGGTGCGCGCGCTGGGCGAGCGCCTGGCCGGGGAGCTCGGCCTGAAGCATGTGTTCCTGGACGTGCCCAACCCGATCTGAGAAGGCCGCTGTTTGCGGGAATACCACGATTGCTTTCGTCCGTGTGGGCCGCTAGGTTGGAGACGAGCAGCGCGTTTGCCCCGGACAGGAGGATCGCCCTATGGCCCATAACCACCTGACGCCCACCGAGCTCGCCCGGGAAGCCGGCATTGGCCGGCGAGAAGTGCTCACGAAGTGCCTCGAGAACGGCGTGCCGATCTTCCAGGGGCGCATCGACAAGAGCCTCTTCCTGGCGGCCCTGCGCGAGAAGGCCGCGCCGCCGGGAGCGGTGGCCTCGGCGAACACCTGACGCGGGGTACGCCAGCCCCCCTTCCGCTCTGGACTCCCTAAGATCAGGGGATCTGAAACGCTCGCGTTCGATCGAGGAGGAGGGCAGCCCTGATGGAGGCCACAGCCGCGCCGGCGGCCAGCGCATTGCATACGATCGCGGACCTCGTGCCGAGGGCCGCGTCCCGCTTCGGGGACCGGGCGGCGGTGCGGCACAAGGTGGACGGGGAGTGGAGGGACGTGTCCTTCGGGGAGCTGGCGGCGATCGTGGACGAGCTGGCGCTGGGGCTCATCGACCTGGGCATCGGCGCGGGGGAGCGGGTGTCGATCCTCGCGAACACCCGTCCGGAGTGGTCCTACGCGGACCTGGCGGCCACCTCGGCGGGGACGGTGGTGGTGCCGATCTACCAGACGAACTCGCCGGAGGAGTGCCACTGGGTGCTCTCGGACTCGGATGCATGCGCGGTGGTGTGCGAGGACGCCTCCCAGCTGGCGAAGATCGCGGAGATCCGCGACCGGCTGCCGCACCTGCGCACGGTGATCGTGATGGACGAGCCGAGCGCACGGGAGCGCACGGCGGAGATCGAGGCGCTGAACGCGATCACCCTGGCGGAGGTGCGCGAGCGGGGGAGCAGACGGTCGGGCAGGGAGCTCGAGGAGCGCCGCGCGGGGGTGCGGCCGGAGGATGCGCTGACGTTCATCTACACCTCGGGCACCACGGGGCCGCCCAAGGGGTGTGTGCTCTCGCACGGCAACTACTGCGCGATCCTGGACATGGTGGAGCAGCGGGCGAGCCTGGAAAGCGACGCGGGGGATGTGGTGTACCTGTACCTGCCCCTGGCGCACTCGTTCGCGCTGCTGCTGCAGCTGCTGGTGTTCGACCTGGGGGTGACGCTGGCGTACTGGGGCGGGGACACCAAGCAGATCATCGGGGAGCTGGCGGAGGTGAAGCCCACCTACCTGCCCTCGGTGCCGCGGATCTTCGAGAAGATCTACACGCTGGTGTGCGCCAACGCGGACCCCGCGGAGCTCGCGGGGGCGGTGCGCGTGGGGGTTCAGGTGCGCGAGCTCCAGCAGGCGGGCAGGCCGATCCCCCAGGAGCTGCAGCAGCCCTTCGAAGAGGCGGAGGAGCGGCTGTTCAAAAACGTGCGCGCGGCCTTTGGCGGCCGGGTGCGGGAGGCGGTGAGCGGGGCGGCGCCGATCGCCAAGGAGATCCTCGAATTCTTCTACGCGTGCGGGGTGCCGGTGATGGAGGGGTACGGCATGACCGAGACGGCCACGGCGGCCACGGCGTGCACGCCCGAGGAGCACCGGTTCGGCTCGGTGGGCAAGCCCTTCGCGGGGGTGGAGGTGCGGATCGCGCAGGACGGGGAGCTGCTGATCAAAGGGGCGAACATCTTCCAGGGCTACCACAACCGGGCGGACGAGTCCTTCGGGGCGGTGGAGGACGGGTGGCTGCACACGGGAGACCTCGGGCGCATCGACGAGGACGGCTTCGTGTACATCGTGGGGCGAAAGAAGGACATCATCATCACCGCGGGCGGCAAGAACCTCACGCCGGCGAACATCGAGAACGACCTCAAGCAGTGCCGCTGGATCTCCCAGGCGGTGATGCACGGCGACCAGCGGCCCTACCCGGTGGCGCTGGTGACGCTCGACGAGGAGGAGATGGCGTCCTTCGCCGCCGAGCACGACCTGCCCGCGGACATCCCCTCGCTGGCGCGCGAGCCCCAGGTGCGGGCGCTGGTGCAGGAGGCGCTTGACAAAGCGAACGCGAAGTACGCGCAGGTGGAGCAGGTGAAGAGGTTCGCGATCCTCGACCACGACCTCTCCCAGGAGACGGGGGAGCTGACGCCGACGCTGAAGGTGAAGCGCAACGTGGTGAACGAGAAGTACCGGGACCTGCTCGACGGTCTCTACGCTGGCTAGAGCATGCGCAGCGACCCCAGCGAGACGGGGGGCCTGTTCGTCGGCCGGCGGCCGGGCACGGCGCCGATCCACTACCGCGAGAGCCCCCACCGGGGCGGCGAGGCCAGGCGGCGCTTCGACGGCTCCCTGGCATACGTGCTGCTGGGGGCGATGCTGCTGCTGAGCCTGCTCTGCTGGGGGCCGATCCCGCTGGCGTGCCTGTGGATCGGTTCGCGCGTGAACTACTGGACGGGGAGCGTGAGCCTGGGCATACTGGTCGCGTTCGTGGGCCTGTTCGTGCTGCTGTTCGGGGCGCTGGCGGTGCTGCGGCGGATCGACGAGGCGTGGATCCTGGTGCGGCGGGCGGCGGGCTATGACCAGCGCACGGGCGCCCTCGGGCGGACGTTCGCGCTCACGGCGGCGATCTGCGCCATCTGCTTCACGTTCTGGTTCGTAGTGATCCACGGCCCCGGCGTCGGCGCATGAGCCGGCGGGCCTGCTGATGGGCCTGCTGGACTACTACAGGCAGTTCGAGGGGATGACCGAGGAGGAGGTCAACGAGGAGCTGCGGGCGGAGGCGGCGGAGCGCAAGCGCAAAGCGCTGATGAGGGTGGAGACGCTGGACCTCTCCCAGACCACCTGGCCGGAGCTGCCGGACCCGCGAGTGGTGAGCGCGATCACGTTCGTGGCCAGGCGGGGGCTGCAGCGCTACCCCCACGTGCGGGGCTCGCGGCTGCGCGACGAGCTGGCGGAGCGCCACGGCGTGGAGCGGGGGCGGGTGATCCTGGGCAACGGGGCGGCGGAGCTGCTGGGGGCGGCCACGAGCGCGCTGAT
>DATJVV010000103.1:0-5591 GCA_035501635.1 Solirubrobacteraceae bacterium
GCGCCAGCTCCAGATGTGGACGCGGCCGATGCGTTCGGCGACGGTTTCGGAGATCGCCACCCGCTGGCCGGGTCCGAAGGCGGCGTCGGTGAGGGTGTGCCCCCGGGGGAGCAGGTAGCGAGCGGCTTCTTCGTAGCGATAGCCCTGAGGGGGCCAGCGCCACACGCGGACCACGCCGCCGGCTTCGGCGGGGGCGCCGTGTCCGGTTTCGGTGGTGAGGGCGACGGTGGGGCCGGTGGGGGCGAAGGCGAGATTGGCGATCGGCGCCGGGGTGGAGATCTGGGTGAAGAAGCGGCCGTCCTGGGTGTGAAAGACGTAGGCATGGCCGCCGTGGGTGACGCTGGCGAAGTAGTGGCCGTCGGGGGAGAAGGTGACGGCGTCCACGGCTTCGCCGTGGGGCATGGCCAGCACCACGAGGGGCCTGCCGGCGGCGGCGTTCCACACGCGCACGCCGCCGTCCAGGGAGCCGGTGAGCACGAGCTCGCCGGCGGCGTCGAAGGCGGCGGAGCTCACCTGGTCGCCGGTGGCGGGCCCGGGCAGCGAGACGGGTGGATCGGAGCCGTGCAGGGGAGCGATGGTGGTGGCGCCGTCGGCGGTGGCGGCGGCGACCTGATCGCCGTCGGGGCTGAAGGCGACGGCGTCCACGGTGGCGTGGGCCATGCCGGGCCATGCCCTCGACAGTGGGGCGGTGGCGCCGGGGGCGGTGCTCCAAACGGCGAGCTCGCCCTCGGTGTCCCCCGTGAGCACCCGCCGGCCGGAGGGATCGAACGCCGCGGAGGTGATCTCGGCGCTCGGCAGGGTGAAGGTGAGCAGGGGACGGTTGACGGGGATGCGGTAGACGCGGGCGGTGCCGCCGCCTTCGGCGGTGAGCAGCTCGCGGGGTTCGCGCGGGTCGAAGCGCACGGAGTTGATGGATTGGCCGGCGTTGCCGATGGGCGGCGATTCGCGCCTGCCCGTGGCGGCGTTCCAGACCTCGACGTAGTCGCCTCCCACCACCGCCGCGATCGAGCGTCCGTCGGGGCTCCACGCGGCGTCGCGCACCTCCCGGCCGACGCGCAGCACGCCCACCTGGCGGCGGCTGGCGGTGTCGAAGACGCGCACCTGGCCGTCGGCGCCCGCGGTGAGAAAGCGCGAGCCGGCGGGGTTGAATTCGGCGCTGGCGATGGGCGAGCCGTGGGAGACCACGATGGCTTCGCCGGCGGGGCTGGCGTGGTGGAGGTTCCACAGGCGCACGGTGCCGTCGCCGTAGCCGGTGAGCAGCAGCCTGGCGTCGGGGCTGAAGGCGGCGGTGCGCAGGGGCGCCAGGCCGGCGAAACCCAGGGTGGCCTTCAGGTGGTGGCCGGTGGCTTCCCACAGGCGCACCGGGCCGCTGGCGGCGCCGGTGGCGATCAGACGCCCGTCGGGGCTGTAGGCGACGGCGACCGCGGGCGGGGGGCTGGTGAGGGTGCGGGCGAGGTTGAGGCTGGCGAGGCTGGCGCGCAGCGCGTGTTGGGCCTGGGGGGTGGGGCTGGTGGCGAGCGCCCGCAGGGCCAGGCGGGTGGCGGCGCGGGGTTCGCCGGCGAGCTCGCCTTCGGCGCTGGCGGCGTCGGCGACGGACCTGGCTTCGTGCTCGTGCTGGTGGGCGCTTTTGTAGGCCACGGCGGCGATGACGAAGGCGATCAGGGCCAACGCCAGCAGACCCCAGGCGACCAGGGCGCGCACCCGCAGCTTCTGCGCCCGCTCCCGTTCCAGGCGGGCCTCGAGCTCGGCCTTTCGCTTCTCGCGCTCCAGGCGCTGCTCCTCGCGGTTGGCCACCACCCGATTCAGGGCGGGGGCGAGCACGTCGTGAAAGATCTCATAGCGGCGAAAGCGCGTCGGGTCTCGCCCCGGGGGCGCCTGCACGGAGCGCAGGATGCGCTCTTTCAACAGGCGCTCCATCACCGCCTCCACCCGTTGCTCGCTGTGGTGGGTGCGGTGAGCGAGGTCGGGCACCGTCTGGGCGATCTTGCCGCCGGAGTCGGTGACCAGGCGGTCGAAGGCGTCGGTGGCGATCTCCCGCTCGGCCGGGCTGAAACCGGCGAGCGCGCTGTCGAGGTGGACGTCGAGTATCTGCTGCACGCCGGCGAGCTCGCGCAGGGTGGAGAGGCGCAGCACATGCGAGCCCGCCTCGCGCTCGCGGGCCCAGATGGACTCCATCACCAGCTGCAGCACGGGCGTGGAGATGCCGCCCTCGGGCGCTCGCACCTGCTCCAGCACGGCGCGTATGAGCGCGTCCTCGATCTGCACCGGCGCGGTGCCGCGCTGGGCGTTGTAGACGGCGAGGGGCTTGCGGATGGCTTCCTCGCCGGCTTTCGCGTCGAGGTGCTCGACGTGCAGGAAGTTCCCGTAGACGTTGCCGATGCGCGCCTTGAAGAGGTCGCCCAGGCCCGCGTAGGCGTCCTCGCGGATGGCGATCAGCACGTTCACGGGCAGATCGCTGCGGTTCACGCAGCGGGCGAGCTCGTCGGCGAAGCGGCCGGGGTGGCGCTCGCGGGGGCTGTAGAGCAGGTACTCCTCGAACTGGTCGAGGATCAGCAGCGGCTTGGCGTGCGCGGCGCCCGCGGCGCGGGCCACCGCCTCGTCGAGGTGCTCGCGGGGCAGCGCCGGCGCGGGGCGGCCCTCCAGCAGCGGCTCCAGGGCCACGGCGATCGCCTCGATGAGCCCGGGCAGCGGGTCGTCCTTCCAGGAGCTGAACACCACGGGGACGTCCCGCATGTCCCCGCGGTCGCTGTCGAGCGCCAGCTGGCGCAGCCGCCAGGCCACTCCGGCGCGCAGCAGGGAGCTCTTGCCGATGCCGCTGTCGGCGTGCAGCAGCGTCAGGCGGGAGGCGCGCAGGTTGGTGATGATGCGGCTGCGCTCGCGGTCGCGCCCGAAGAACCACGGGCCGTCGAGCTCGTCGTAGAAGTCGAGCCCGATCCAGGGGCACTCCCGGATGGAGGTGTCCAGGCGGCTCATCGGTCGGGTTCGGGCGCTCGGCGCGGGCCGGACCTCAGCCCGGCACCGGGGCGCCCGCAAGGAAGCTCGCGAAGCCCTCCAGGTAGTCGGTGAGGCTCTCCTGGAAGAGCTTGGAGAGGCCGTACACGCTCCAGAGCTCCTGCTCGAGGGCGCGGGGGCGGCGCTGCACCGCCCAGTACTTCGCGCTGCCCAGATGGGGGCCGCCGAAGATCCAGTGCAGGAACATGCGCAGGCGCCAGTCGGCGATGCGGTAGCCGAGGAACAGGTAGCTGGCGGTGCGCAGCTTCTCGAAGATCTGCCCCGGCAGCACCTGCTCGGCGGAGCCCCCGCGCAGGTAGTCGATGTAGTGGTCCTCGGTGACCACGTAGTTCTCCTCCCAGGGAAAGCCCCGGCGCTCCTCCACCAGGCCGCTGACGCGCACGATGATGGTGCGCATCAGCCGGTTGGTGTCGCGTTCGCAGGGAAATCCGTCGTAGTCGCCGGGCGTCTCGATCTCGTGTTCGCCGCCCTCCCAGGGCAGGTGCACGAAGTGCCCTCGCATGCCTCGCTGGGCGCGCACGTACACGGCCACGTCGAAGGGCTCGTCCTGTTCGCGAAACGCCCGCTCCAGGGCGGCGTCGTACTTGGGGGTGACGATCATCTGATAGCGCCGTCCCAGGTCCAGCTCCTCCAGGCGGCCGGGCAGCCTGGCGAGGTAGTCGTGGGCGTGGCCGGGCTTGACGTCGACCCGCAGCAGCTCGCGCATCCAGGCGAACACCTCGCCTTCGCCCTGCATCGCCCGCGCGTACTGGGCCACCTCGGCGAGGTCCTCGCAGGGCCCGAGGCCCGCCTGGCTGGCGATGTGCTCGGCCAGGTCGCGGTCGTCGGGCAGCGTCTTGCCGACCTGGAAGGGGCCCTGGCGATCGTCGGCGTTGGCGTCCGCGCCGAGGAACACCACGAGGTTGCCCAGTTTGCCCGCGAGGGTGCGGTAGTGGTAGTCGTCGGCCTCGCCGAGTCCCTCCGCGGGGGCCGGCGCGGGAGAGGCCACCCGGAGCGGCGCGAGCCGGGGCGAGGCGAGCGGTTGCTCGCTGTGGCCGCCCAGGGACGCGGGCGCGGGTGGCGGGGGCGTGCCGAAGACCGCCTGGGCGAGGCGCTCGCCCTGTGCCCGGCGGTCGCCGCCCGCCGGGGCCTTCGCGCTCGCGCGCTCGCTCCCCGTGCGCATGCCCTCCAGCAGCTCGGCGAGGGCGCGGATGTCGCCCGGCAGGCACTCGTGGCGCAGCTCGGCGGCGTGGCACTCGCACAGCGGGCGCAGGGCGGGCGGCAGCTGATCGGCGGCGGGCATGCCGGCGCCGTCCACCAGCACGGGGATGACGGTGACGGCGCCTTTGGCCTGGAAGGCGAGGTCGAGCTCGCGCGCGACGTAGTCGGGGCCGCCCCTGCGCCGATGCTCGTCCAGGCTGGGGAGCCACCGCTTGCCGATCAGCGCGAGGAACGCCCCCGCCGCGCCGGCCCGGACGCGGATCTCCTGAAACCAGCGCTCCCCCGGCAGCAGTTTGCCCTTGTCGAAGAACACGTTCTCCTCGCCGAAGCGCAGCCCGAGCTGCTCGTAGAGCGGCCAGGTCTTGCCCTGCGCCGCGGAGTCCTCGTTGCGATAGCTGATGAAGACGCGGAACGGAACATCCGTGTCCCCGCCGTTGCGGCCCCCCGTCATCGACCCTGCCTCCTATTGATCCGCCCAGTTCTTAGGAGGCGAATCCTACATGATCGTGCTGCTCCAGCGCTCCTCGGTCGTGGTCGCGAGCTCCTGCGCTGACATGTCACGCGGTCAGCCAACTCGCTAGACTCCTGACGTCGTCGCGACTGGCGCTGTGGGGTGGAACCGACCACCGGGAAGCGACGAAGCAGGATCGCCGCGCGCCTGGGCACCTTCGCAACCCGACAACCCTCGTCAGCGAGGAGCCCGAGATGAGCCAGAGCAGCCAGGCAGGCAGGAGCGAGCCCACCCGCGCGGGGGGCGGCACGGGGGAGGGGCAGACGCTCGCGATCCCCGCGGAGCTGAGGCCCGGCGACGGGCGCTTCGGCTGCGGGCCCTCGAAGGTGCGCCCGCAGGCCCTCGCGCGGCTGGCGGCCGGCGGTGGAGCGCCGGGCGGCGGGGGCGCGCCGATGGGCACCTCCCACCGGCAGGCGCCCGTGAAGAGCCTGGTGGGGAAGATCCGGGCGGGATTGCGGGAGCTGTTCTTGGCGCCGGAGGACCACGAGGTGGTGCTCGGCAATGGGGGCGCCACGGCCTTCTGGGACGCCGCCGCATACGGCCTGGTGCGCGAGCGGGCGCTGCACCTCACCTACGGGGAGTTCTCGGCCAAGTTCGCCCAGTCCACCGCGGCGCCCTTCCTGAGGGAGCCCGTGAGACTCGCGGCGGAGCCCGGCGACGCTCCCGACCCGCTGGACGCCGGCCCGGCCGCCGAGGAGGCGGGGGCGGATGTGATCGCCTGGGCGCACAACGAGACCTCCACCGGTGTGATGGTTCCGATCGTGAGGCCGCCGAGCGAGGCGCTGGTACTGATCGACGCGACCTCGGGCGCGGGGGGGCTGCCGGTGGATGTGAGGGAGGCGGACGTGTACTACTTCGCGCCGCAGAA